>NZ_BLTE01000005.1 GCF_013019105.1 Fundidesulfovibrio magnetotacticus | reverse complement strand
ATGGCCTCGCTGATCGCCGGTGTGATCATCGCCGCCGTGACCCTGCTGGGCACCAACATGACCAACCTCTTCAACCGCATCGCCGGGTCCATCCAGTAGCGTTCCCGGCAGGCGGCCGGTTCAGCCGCCGCGATGCCGCATGCCGGGGGGAGCCGCGCGCTTCCCCCGGCATACGCTTTCGCGGCGTCTGGCGTCCGGGGCCGCGCGGTGGTAGTCTGCGCGAGCAAACCGCGCGGCGGCCCGCGCGAACCGGGGGTGAAGCGTGCACGTTTCCCAGTCCATGCAGTCCTGGCTCGTCCTGGGGGCCTTGTGCGTGCCCATGCTCTGGGCCGCCTGGATCGACTACAGGAGCTATCGCATTCCCAACCGCATCACCTATCCCTCCATGCTCTGTTTCGTGGCCCTGAACGTGGCCCTGGCGGGCCTGGAGGGGCGCTGGCTGGAAGGGCTGTTCGTCGGCGGGGCGGGGCTGCTGCTGGCCGGAGGGTGCATGCTGCCGCCCTTCCTGCTGGGCGTGATGGGCGCGGGCGACGTGAAACTCATGGCCGTGTCCGGCGCGGCTCTGGGGCCGGGCGCGGTGCTCACGGTGCTGGTGTTCACCGCCCTCGCGGGCGGCGTGCAGGCGGCGCTCACCCTGGGGGCGCACATGCTGCGCACCGGCTCCATGCAGAACCCGCCCAAGGTGTGCTACGGAGTGGCCATTGCCGTCGGCACGCTTGGGGCCGCGGCGTGGCGCGCCGTCGGCGGCAAATACATTGCCGTGTTCTGAAGCGCTCTCTTCAGCGGCGCCTCTTCATGAGCCACGCGAACCCGAAAGCGCATCCCCCGTATTGCCCGAAAAGCGACGCGAAATGCCGTTGCATGGCCTGTTCTGGCGGAGTATGCACTTGCCAAGCTGCTGCGAATGTGCAACGTTTCTTCCCAAACGCAACAGGGGTCTCCGAAAGCATCGCGCGTGCCGGGGAATGATCCTGAAACGGCGGACGGCAAATCCGCAACGGAGCGGGCGCATCGGTCCTGATGCGAAGCGCTCCATGGACAGGGCCGGATGAACAGATCGCGGATTCTTCTGCACGGAGCCATTGCGCTCGTGCTCTCCCTAACGGCGGGCTTTCTGGTGTTCAGCTGGCTCCAGGGGCAGGGCAAGAAGCGTCAGGCCCCCGTGGAACAGGCCGCTCCCGCCCAGGTGCAACTGGCCGTGGCCGCCAAGCCCCTGGCCCGTGGCGAGCGCCTCGGCCCGGGCAACCTCTCCATGGCCCCCTATTTCGAAAAGAGCGTCCCCCCCGGCAGCTTCACCGCCCTGGACGCCCTGGAGGGCCGCGTGGTCATGGTCCCCCTGGGGGTCAACGAGCCCGTCACCCAGGACAAGCTCTTCCCCGCCGGGTCGAGCGGCTCGGGCCTGGAAACCCGCCTGGGCGAGGGACGCCGCGCCCTGGCCGTGCGCGGCAACCGCGTCATGGGCCTGGGCGGCCTCATCCTGCCCGGGGCGCGCGTGGACGTGCTCATGACCGTGGACGACCCCGACAAGCAGGGACAGAAGCTCGCCAAAGTGATCCTGGAAAACATGCTCGTGCTGGCCGTTGGCGCGCAGGCCGACAGGCCCCAGGGCGGCAAGGAAGAAATGCTGGGCGAAACCTACACGCTGGAGGCCACCCCGGCCGAGGCCGAGAAACTGGCCCTGGCCGGCGTGCAAGGAGAACTGCACCTGGCCCTGCGCGGCCCCCTGGACCGGGAGACCGTGCTCACCTCCGGGGCCAGCCTGCGCGGCAACCTGGCCAGCCTGCGCGAGACCGACCCCCCCAAGGACGCCCCTCCCGACCAGACCAAGGCCCAGCCCATGGTGGAGGAGATCCGGGGCGCCAAGCGCGAAGTGGCCCCCCTGGGCTCCAAGGACGCCCGCAAGACGGGAGGCAAGCCGTGAACCGCGCCGCCCTGCTCCTGGCGCTGGCGCTGGCGCTGCTGGCCTGCGCCGCCCCCGCGGACCTGGACGCCGCTCAGACCGCCAACGCCCCCCGGCTGGAACTCACGGTGGGCAAGTCCGTGGTGGTCAAGACCCAGGCGGACATCGCCCGCGTCTCCGTGGGCGACCCCAACGTGGCCGACTTCGTGCTTCTCACGCCGCGCCAGCTCTACGTGGCGGGCAAGGCCTCGGGCGTGACCAACATCACCCTCTGGGACGCGGCCGACCAGGTGCGCGGCCTCTACGACGTGGAGGTGGCCCCCGACGTGGCCCGTCTGCGCCGCCTCGTGGGCGACGTGATGCCCGACGAGTCCGGCGTGGTGGTGCGCGCGGCGGGCAATTCCATCGCCGTGTCCGGCACGGTGCGCAGCGAGGCCAACCTCAAGCGCCTGCTGGCCCTGGCCGAGGCCCACTCCCCGGGCAAGGTGCTCAACCTGCTCCAGATGGGCGGGGTGCAGCAGGTGATGCTGGAGGTGCGCGTGGCCGAGATGTCGCGCGCCCTGGCCAAAGACCTGGGCTTCAACCTCAACGCCATCTCCCAGGGCGATTTCCTCTACACCTTCCTGGGCGGGCTCACGAGCGTGCCCCTGCTCTCCAACATCGTCAAAACCTACACCACCACCAACACCAACAACCAGACCGTGGCGGACCCCTACAACCGCGTGAACAACCCCACGCGCTTCGACGAGCAGAAAGGCCCCCTGAACATCACCAGCAACGTGCAGGGGATGTTCAACTACAACACCAAGGTGAACGGGGTTCCCACCACCATCACGGGCTTCATCAACATCCTCAAGGACAACGGCCTCGTGCGCATCCTGGCCGAGCCCACCCTGGTCTGCCTGAACGGCCAGACGGCCGAGTTCCTGGCGGGCGGGGAAATCCCCGTGCCCATCCCCCAGGCCCTGGGCACCATCAGCATCGAGTGGAAAAAATACGGCGTGGAATTGCGCTTCACCCCCCACGTGCTGGCTGGAGACAAGATCAGCCTCCAGGTAGCCCCCTCGGTCTCGGAGCTGGACCCCGCCAACGCCGTGCAGGTGGGCAGCTTCGTCATTCCGGCCCTCAAGAAGCGCAGCGCCGCCACCGTGATCGAGCTGGGCGACGGCCAGAGCTTCGCCATCGCGGGCCTGCTCTCCCAGGACACCCGCTCCACGGCCAGCAAGTTCCCCGGCGTGGGCGACGTGCCCGTGTTGGGCAGCCTCTTCAAGAGCAGCAAGTTCCAGAAGAACGAGACGGAGCTGCTGATCATCATCACCCCCAGGCTCGCCAAGCCGGCCGACCCCAAGGCCATCAAGTTGCCCACCGACGGCGGCCTCAAGGAACCCGACGACCTGGAATTCTATCTGGGCATCGACCGCTCCAAGTTGGGCCTGGGCGCTCAACCGGCCGCCCCCGCGGCGGGCATCCCGGCCGGGCGCACCCTGGACGGCGAGTTCGGCCACGCCCTGCCCAATCCCCCGGCATCGGGCGCTCCGAGGCCCCCCCAACCCTCCGACGCGGGCAAGTAAGCGCCCGAACCGAGGAGCCCCCATGCGCCCCGACACCGCCCTGCGCGCCGCCCTTCTTGCCGCAGCCCTCCTGGCCCTCGCGGCCTGCGCGGACCAAGAACCCAAGACCGAGTGGAAGTTCGGCGAGTCGGTGCAGTCCACCATGCAAAGCCAGGTCGCCAACCCCGGGGCCGGAGGCGACAAACCCGTCACCGGCATGGACGGACAGGCCGCCGCCATGGCCGCCAACCGCCACGAAAAGATGGGTGAGGAAAAGCAGGGGGAGGGCGTCTTCGAGAAAATCCTCAAGAACATCGCGCCGGGGCAGGGGCAGTCCGGCTCCAAGTAGGCGCTCCCGGGCGAGGCCGGGCTGCATTTTGGGCATGAACACCACCCCCACCGTCCTTCTGGACATCCGCAACCTGGTCACCCGCGTCCTGGCCGAAAAGTGCGCCGCCCAGGCGGGCCTTCGCGTGCTGGCCTCGGAAGACGCCCAGGCCCCGGACCTCTGCGTGCGTCAGGCCGGGCCGGACCCCGAGGCCGAGGAGCGCGCCCTGGAGGCCTTCCGGCAGGAGAACCCCGACACGGGCCTCCTGCTCCTGGGCGACACCTCCGACGCGGCGCTCATCGTGGCGGCCATGCACGCCGGGGTGCTCGAATTCCTCTCCGAGAGCCTGGGCGAGGACGACCTGCTCCCCCGGTTCGAGCAGTTCGCCCAGGAGCGGCTGGCGAGCGCGGGCGGTCCCGCGCCCGGCAGGCTCGTCAGCGTGTTCTGCCTCAAAGGCGGCGTGGGCGGCACCACCCTGGCCGTCAACGTGGCCCTGGAGCGCCAGCGCGCCGCCCAGGGCCGGGAGCGCGCCGCCGCCCTCCTGGACCTGGGCCTGCCCTACGGCGAGGCCCAGATGTTTCTCGACCTCAACTGCCGCTACCACTGGGGCGAGGCCGTGAAGAACGTGGGCCGCCTGGACGGCACCTATCTCCTGAGCCTCATGACCCAGCACGCCTCGGGTCTGCGCCTGCTGCCCCCGCCCGCCCAGCCCGACGAGATCCAACTGGCCGGGGCCGAGGTGATGGGCTTCCTGGCCGAACAGGCCCGCAGGCTCTTCGACACCGTGGTGGTGGACCTGGGGGCCTACCTGGACGAGGTGTCCCAGCGCATCATGGACATCTCCGACGACGTGCTCCTGGTGTGCGTGCAGAGCACCGCCTGCCTGCGCAACCTGGCGCGTTTCGCCGCCCAGTACCCCGTGGCCCGCTCCCGGCGCGGACGCGCCTTCCGGCTGGTGGTGAACCGCCACCTGGAGAAGGCCCAGATCACCCCCGCTCAGCTGGAGGAGGCCGCCGGAATCGCCGGGGCCTGGCTCGTGCCCAACGACTATCCCGCCACCCTGGGGGCCATCAACCAGGGCCTGCCCCTGGCCGAGGCCGCGCCCAAGGCCCCGGTCACGGAGGCCGTGCGCGCCCTGGCCCTCTCCCTGGACGGGGGGCCGCAACGCCCCGAGCGCAAGGCGCGCTTCGGGCTCTTCGCACTGGGGAAGGGGTAGGGCATGGCCGCGGAGCGCCCCCTCGGCGTCCTCCTCGCGGGAGACCCCGCCGTGCTGCCCGTGTTGCGCGCCGCGCTGGAGGGCCAGCCCCTGGCCCGCCCGGCCGAGGCCCGGCCCGACGTGGTGTTCGTGGCCGCCGGGCAGAACATCCAGGCAGCCCTGGACCAGCTGGCGCAGGCCGCCCGGGAGCACCCCGGCGCGCAGCTGGCCCTGGCCGCCCACCCGGCCGCCCCGGAACTCTTCCTGGCCGCCCTGCGCCTGGGCGTGCGCGAGGCCCTGCCCGCAGCGGACCTGGAACGCAAGCTCCCCGGCGCGCTGGAGCGCATGGCCGGGCGCGTCCGGCGCTCCGCGCCCGCGTCCTCGGGGCGCTCCGGCGCGCTGCACGCCTTCATCGGCGCCAAGGGCGGCGTGGGCGTTACAACCCTGGCCGTGGGCGCGGCACGCGAGCTGGCCCGTCCTGGTCCCGGCGGAGCGCCCCGCGAGTCCGTGCTGGTCGACATGAACCTTCCTTACGGCGAAAGCCCGCTCTTTCTGGGGATCACCCCGGGCACGTCCCTGGCGGAGATCCTGGCGCGGGAGGGCGCGCTCCAGGCGCGCGCCGCCGCCGAATGCGCCGAGCGCCACGTCTCGGGGCTTTCGCTCCTGGCCCTGCCCGCCCAGCTGGCCGACGCCCCGGCGGGGCTCTCGCCGGAGCTGCTCTGCGAAATCCTCGCGGAGCTGCGCTCCCGGCACGACCACGTCAGCGTGGACCTGGGCATCTACATCGACGATCTCACCCTGCGCGTCATGGGCCAGGCCGACGGCGTCTACCTCGTGGGCGTGCAGAGCATGGCCTGCGTGCGCAACATCCGCCGTTTCCTGGACTACGTGCGCCCCCAGGGCGAGGTGCGCCTGGTGGTGAACCGCCACCTCTCCGACTGCGAGCTCTCCGTGGAGGACATGGAAAAGGCCCTTGGCCTCAAATGCTTCCAGGTGATACCAAACGACTACGCACTGACCCTGGAAGCCATCAACCTGGGCAGGCCCGTGGCCGACCTGGCCCCGCGCTCGGCAGTGAGCCGCGCCCTGGCCGCCCTGGCCTCGGGCATGTCCGGCGAGCGCGCCGAGAGCGGCCTGGCGGGACTGGCCCGCAGGCTCTTCGGCCGCGCGCCCGGCGGGAGGTAAGACGCCATGCGGGGACGCCAGCTCATCCGGCCCACGGCCCAGGCCCAGGCCCCGGCCGCGCCCGAACTCGACCCTCAGCGCTCCGCCGCCCAGGGCGACCAGTACTACGAGCTCAAGACGCTCCTGCACGAACGGCTCATCGAGGTCATCGACCTGAGCCTCCTGGAATCCCTGGACCCGGCGGCCCTCAAGTCCGAGATCAACAGGCTGGTCAACGGACTCCTGGGCGACGAGTTCGCCCACGCGCCCCTCAACCGGGCCGAGCGCGAGCGCCTCGTGGACGAGGTGCACGACGAGATCATGGGCCTTGGCCCCCTGGAGCCCTTCCTGAAGGACTCCACCGTCAACGACATCCTGGTGAACGCCTACAGCCACATCTACGTGGAGCGCCGGGGCCGCCTGGAGCTGACCGGGGCGCGCTTCAAGGACAACGACCACCTCAAGAAGATCATCGACCGCATCGTCAACCGCGTGGGTCGCCGGGTGGACGAGTCCTCGCCCATGGTGGACGCGCGCCTCCCCGACGGCTCGCGCGTCAACGCCATCATCCCGCCCCTGGCCATCGACGGCCCGGCTCTCTCCATCCGCAAATTCTCCAAGGACCCCCTGGAACTCGACGACCTCATCGCCTTCAAGGCCCTCACCCCGGAGCTGGGCGAGCTGCTCAAGGGCATCGTCATGGCCAGGCTGAACATTCTCATCTCCGGCGGCACCGGGTCGGGCAAGACCACCATGCTCAACTGCCTCTCGCGCTTCATCCCCGAGCACGAGCGCATCGTCACCGTGGAGGACGCCGCCGAGCTGCAGCTCAAGCAGGAGCACGTGGTGCGCCTGGAAACACGCCCCGCCAACATCGAGGGGCGCGGCGAGATCACCCAGCGCGACCTCGTGAAGAACTGCCTGCGCATGCGCCCCGACCGCATCATCATCGGCGAGGTGCGCGGCGGCGAGGCCCTGGACATGCTCCAGGCCATGAACACCGGCCACGACGGCTCCCTGGCCACCATCCACGCCAACACCCCCCGCGACGCCCTGATGCGCCTGGAGACCATGGTGGCCATGGCCGGGCTGAACATTTCGAGCCTCTCGCTCAAGCGTTACGTCAGCTCCGCCATCGACGTGATCATCCAGATCGCCCGGCTCTCCGACGGCAGCCGCAAGATGATCTCCTTCCAGGAGCTCACCGGCATGGAAGGCGAAATCATCACCATGCAGGAGATCTTCGCCTTCGAGCAGAAGGGCCTGAACGCTGAGGGCAAGGTGCGCGGCCAGTTCCTCTCGCGCGGCATCCGCCCCAAGTTCTCCGAGCGTCTGTCCGCCAAGGGCATCAACCTGCCCGGCAACCTCTTCGCGCCCCGGGTGCTCCTGGAGATGTGAGCCCGTGCCGCCGCTGCCCGTCACACTGGCCGTCGCGGTGGCCTGCGTCTACCTGGGGGTGCTGGTGCTGGTGCTCTTCGGGCGCGACAGCGCCCAGCGTCGGGAACGCACCCTCAAGCGCCTGGAGGCCCTGGAGGAGCGCCCCGACGTGGAGGCCCCGGCCATCCTCGTCAAGAAGCAGCGCCTGAGCGAGGTGGAATGGCTGGACCAGGGCCTGGCCCGCCTGGGCTGGACCGGGCGCATGGCCCGCAAGCTGGCCCAGGCCCGGGTGAACGCGCCGCTCTCCGTGTTCGTGCTCCTCTCGCTGACCATCGCCGTGCTGGGCGCGGCCCTGGGCGGGCTGCTTTTCGAGGGGGTGCTCGTGCCCGCGCTCTTCGGCGTCGCTCTGGGCTGGCTGCCCACGTGGTGGATCAACCGGCGCATCAACGCGCGCAACGCCCGCTTCGAGGAGCAGCTCCCCGACGCCCTGGATCTGGTCTCTCGTGCGCTCAAGGCCGGACACACTTTCCCCACGGGCCTGACCATGGTCCAGCAAGAGTTCGAGGACCCTATCGGAGAAGAGTTCGGCAAGACCCTGGAGGAGATCAACTTCGGCGGCAGCGTCCAGGAATCCCTGGACAACCTCTCCCAGCGCGTGAACAGCCCGGACCTGATGTTCTTCGTGGTCTCCGTCAAGATCCAGAGCGAGACGGGCGGCAACCTGGCCGAGATCGTGGAGAACATCTCCCGGCTCATCCGCGAGCGCTTCAAGCTGCGCGGCCGGGTGAACGTGCTCTCGGCCGAGGGCCGCTTCGCGGCCTGGATCCTCTGCTGCATGCCCCCGGGCATCGCCCTGGTGATCAACTTGATCAACCCGGGCTACATGGGGGCGCTTCTGGAGCCGGGCCTGGGGCGCACGCTGCTCTACGGGGCCATCTTCCAGATGGCCCTGGGCGTGTTCAGCATCACCCAGATGATCAAGATCAAGGTCTAGGCCGTGGAAACCGACCTCTTCGCCGCGAGCCTGGCCGCCCTGGCCGCCCTGGCCGGGGTGTGGCTGTGGTTTCTGGCGGCCGATCGCAGGGAGCGCCGCAAGCGTCTGCTGGCCCGCACCGAGGGCCGCTACGGCCTGGACGAGAAGAAGCCGGGGAGCGGCCAGCAGGCGGGGCCGGGCCTCGCGCGCGGGCTTCTGGACGCCGTGGGCCGCGTGGGGCAGCTCTTTGCGCCCAAGAAGCCCGAGGAGATCTCCGAGGTGCGCGTGGAACTCATCCGCGCGGGCTTCCGCAAAGCCTCGGCCTTCACGGTGTTCTGGGGTTTCAAGATGGGCCTGGCCCTGGGCGGCCTGGGCATGGCGGCCCTGGTCCACGCCACCGTCCTGGCCGAGGCTCTCGCCCAGATCAAGGCCCTGGCCTATCTCATGCTGCCGGGCCTGGGGCTCTACCTGCCCACACTTTGGCTGCGCATGGCGGGCGCAAAGCGCCGCAAGGCCATCCGCAACGCCCTGCCCGACGCCCTGGACCTTCTGGTGGTCTGCGTGGAGGCGGGCATGGGCCTGGACCAGGCGGTGTTCCGCGTGAGCTCCGAACTGCGCGCGGGCTACCCCGAAATGAGCGAGGAGTTCCGGCAGCTCAACCTGGAGTTGCGCGCGGGCAAGTCGCGCCGCGACGCCCTGAAAAACCTTGCCTGGCGCATCGGCATCGACGACGTGAACAGCCTCACGGCCCTGCTCATCCAGTCCGATCTGTTCGGCACGTCCATCGCCCAGACCCTGCGCGTCTACGCCGACGCCATGCGCACCAAGCGCTTCCAGCTGGCCGAGGAGAAGGCGGCCAAGCTGCCGGTGAAGCTCCTGCTGCCGCTCATCTTCTTCATTTTGCCCCCGCTGTTCATCGTCATCGTGGGTCCGGGCGTCATCCGCCTGATGACCGTCATGGGCGGCTCGCTGCGCTGAGCCCGCCAGGAGGTTCCATGTCCGTGCGTCTTTCCGTGGCCCTGTCCGCCGTCCTCCTGCTGGCCGTCCTGGCCGGCGGGTGCACCTTCCCGGGCAAGGCCTCGCGCCCGGACGCCCCGGGAAGCCCAGAGGGCCTGGAGCAGCAGGGCGACCAGGCCCTGCGCGACGGCCGCCCCGACGCGGCGGCCCAGTTCTACCTCCAGGCCGGGCGCGCGGGCCTGCCCCCGGGCCGGGCCGGGCTCAAGGCCGGCCGGGCGCTTTCGGCCATGGGGCAGTGGGAGCAGGCCCTCCAGGCCCTGGACGCGGCCGCCAAGGCCGACCCCAAGTCCTCCGAGATCGCGCTCCTGGCGGGTTACGCCGCCCTGCGCCTGGGAAGGTACGACCTGGCCGAGAAGGATCTGCGCCGCTCCCTGTCCCTGCGGGATGATTCGGTGCTGGCCCGTTCGCTCCTGGGCGTTTCGCTCAACCGCCAGGGGCGGGCGGAGGAGGCTTTGCCGGAGCTGGACAAGGCCCTGGAGCTGGCCGGCCCCGAGGCGTCCATCCTCAACAACAAGGGGCTGGCCCTCTACATGCTGGGCCGCCACGCCCAGGCCGAGGAGGCCCTGCGCCAGGCCGCGACGCTGGACCCCCTGCCCCGCCACCGCAACAACCTGGCCCTGGCCCTCTGCCGCCTGGGCCGCTTCCCGGAGGCCTACGAGCAGTTCAGGCTGGCCGAGGGCGACGCGGCAGCCCACAACAACCTGGGCTGCTGCTTCCTGGACGCAGGCCAGCCCCAGAAGGCCCAGGAGAGCTTCGAGAAGGCCCTGGCCCTTTCCTCCGGGCTTTACAAGCCCGCCGCCGAGAATCTTCAACGCATGGGCAAGCCCGTGCCACAGCGCCCGGAGCCACAGGGCGCGCGTCCCTCGCTTCAGGAGAGCGCCTTGAACGACGAGCTGGCCGCGCGCCCCGGCCCGCCCCAGCCCCAGGCGGCGCTCCAGGCCGGGGCGTCACAGGCCTCGCCGGGGGTGCGCGCCGCGCGGTCTGGCCAGGAGGCCCCGTTCGCCGGGCTGCCCCCGGGCATGGTCGTGGGGGCCCAGCCGCCCGCACAGGCCCCGGCCCAGGTCCCTGGGCAGGTCCAGGTGGTCCCCATGATGCCCGCGCAGGGCCAGCCTCAGGCCGTCCAGCCCCAGCCGGGGCAGCTGCCGTCCCTGGCCGTGCGCCCCCAGATCGAGCAGGTGCAGCCCGGCCCGGTCCCCCCGGCAGCACCCGGCGTCCAGCCCGGCGCATCGGGCGAGGCCCCGGGCCAGCCCGCGAAGCGCGTGGTGACCAACGTCACGGGCCTGGAATCCGGCGGAGAGATCCGCCTCATGGTGGCCGCCGGAGGCCCCGTGGACCCGGCCCAGGCGCGCCTGGAGGCCGCGGCCGACGGCCTGACCCTGATTCTCCCGGGGGCCTGGGGGTTCCAGGGCCAGGTGGTCAACTACGGCGCGGGGGGGCTTTTGGAGCGCGTCACGGCCGAGGAGCGCGCCGACGGCGTGTGGGTGCGCGTGCGCTACAAGCAGGGCGTGCCCAGGCCCCAGGGCCGTCCCGCCGCCGAGTCCATCCCCCAGGGCCTGGCCGTGGTGGTGGGCAAGTAGGCGCGGCGGGAGGACAACGCCGTGCGCGTGCGCATCGTCCTGGTGCTTCTGGTGGTGCTGGTCTGCTACGTGGCGGTCTACGGCACGGTGTTCGACGCGCTGGTCTATCCGCGCTTCGGCGAGTTGGAGAACGAGCGCGCCCAGGAGAACCTCGGGCGCGCCGTGGAATCCCTGGAGCGCGAGGCGCTCAGGCTCTCCTCGGCCTGCGCCGGGCTGGCCGCCCTGGAGGCCGCGGGCTCGCTGGATGCGGCCTTCGTTCAGGGCATGGCCCAGGCCCTGGCGGCCGACGCCCCCCGCTACGCTGCCTGGCGCCGCCCGGGCGCTCCGGGCACGGTGCGCGGCATCCCGGCCGCAGGCGAGGTCCAGGCCCCGGCCACTCCGAAGGACCTTGCCGCGCTCCTGGAGACACCCGCCGCGGGGTCCGTCGCGTCGGGCTTTTTGTGGGCCGACGGCCGTCCTCTGCTTGCGGCATTTCGCGGCGGGCCGGGGGGGCGGGTTCTCCTGGCCCAGGCCCTGGATGGCGGCGACCGCGCGGCGTCGGTCGCCCCGGCATCCTTGACCCTGTATCCGGCCGAGCCCGACCGGGCTGCCCCCCCGGAGCGCGAGGCCCTGGCAGCCCTGGCCGGCGGCGCCCGATCGTGGATGAGCGCCAGGGACGGCTACGTGCACGCCTACGCCCTGCTGTCCGCGCCTGCCGGGACCGGCCCCGGGCTGCTGGCGCGGGCGAGCCTGCCCGAGACCCTGGGCGAGCGCGGCCGGGCCGCGGCGCGCATGGGGGCCGCCTCGGGCATCCTGGCCGGGGCGCTTCTGCTGCTGGTTCTCCTTGCGGTCCTGGACGCCCAGATCGGCTCGCCTCTGGAGCGCTTCACCCGCCACGTGCGCCGTGTGCGACAGGAGCGGGACCTCGGCGCGCGAACCGGCTCCACACGTGCCGACGAGATCGGACTGCTGAGCCGTGAGTTCGACGCCATGCTCGCGGAAATCCAGGCCCTGCACCGGGAACTTGCCCACCAGGCCTTCCGGCTGGGCATGGCCGAGGCGGCGGCGGGGGTGCTCCACGAACTGCGCAACGCCCTGGCCCCCCTGCCAGGACTCCTGGAGACCCAGCGCCGGGGAGCCCGGGGCGTGTCCTGGGAGAACCTCGCCCGCGCCGTCCGCGAACTGGAGGCGGACCCGTCGGACGCGGGGCGTCGCGCCGATCTGGGAGCCTACCTGGGCATGGGCTTGGAGCGCGCCCGTCAGGCCCTGGAGGAGGGCGACCAGGGCGCTTCGCGCCTGGGCGAGCTTTTCGCCCGGGTGGAGGCCATCCTGATGGCCTACGACGCCATGGCCCTGGCCTCGCGCCGGGTGGAGCCCCTGGACCCGGCCCAGGCCCTGCTCGACGCGGCGGCCGGACTGACAGCGGAGCTGGACGGAAACCTGGACTTCTCGACCGACCCCTCTCTGGACAGCGTTCCTCCCTCGCGCGGCAACCCCCAGGGCCTGCGCCTGGTGGTCGAAACCCTGCTCGTTCTGGCCGCGAGTGGTGCTTCCGAGGCTGGCCGCGCCCGGATCCTCGCCTCGGGCGGCGTGGAGGTGGGGCCAGGCGGTGGCCGCTTCGCCCGGCTGCGCCTGGACCTGGAGAACCTGCGGGACCCAGGGGCGCTCCTGGTCATGGACCGCCAGGCGCCCGACGGCATGCGCTCCCCCCATTGGTGCGCCAACGCAATGAACGCCATGGACGGGGCCCTGCGCGTGCGCGCGGAGGAACCCGCCCGGCGCGTGGTCATCGACCTGCTCCTGCCTCTGGACGCCACCGACGGAGAAGACCATGCCCCGTGAAGACAGCCTGACGCCCCGCATCCTCGTGGCAGACGACGAGCCCTCCATCCGGGAGCTGTTCCGGGAGATTCTCGCCGGAGACCCGGAAGACGGCCCGGACCGCCGCTTCGACGACCTGGAACGCCGCCTCTTCGGGGCCGAAGGCCAAGGCCGGGAGGATTCGCGCCCCTGCGAGCTGACCCTGGTCTCCCAGGCCGTCGATGCCGTGGCGGCCGTGGAGTCGGCCGTATCCGAGGGCAGGCCCTACGCCATGGTCTTCCTCGACGTGCGCATGCCGCCCGGTCCCGACGGCATCTGGGCCGCCGAGCGCATCCGCGCGGCGGACCCCGGGGTGCAGATCGTGGTGGTCACGGCCTTTTCGGAACTCGACGCCCAGGACATCGCCCGGCGCGTGCCACCGGCGGACCGTCTGCTCTACCTGCGCAAGCCTTTCCACCCGCAAGAGATCCTCCAGTTCGCACGAAGCCTCGGGGCCAAGTGGCGCGCCGAACGCGAGCAGAGCGCCTTCAACGAGCGCCTCAAGGCCATGGTGGAGGAGCGCACCCAGGACCTGGCCCTGGCAAACCGCAGGCTCCAGGAGGAAATGGTCCAGCGCGACCACACCGCCAGCCTCATCCTGGTGGCCAAGCGCGAGTGGGAGGCCACCTTCGACAGCGTGCAGGACGCCATCGTGCACCTGGACGACGCCTTCCGCATCCGGCGCATCAACATGGCCGCGGCGCGCATCTCGCGCAAGCACCCGCGCGACCTGGTGGGCGTGCCCATGGAGTCCCTCTTCGGCACGGAGGGCGGCCAGGCGGTGCGCGACATGCTGCCCCAGGCCGTGGAGACCGGCCAGGCGGCGGAGGTCTCCCTGCCGGCCCTTGGCGGCGTGTTCCTGGTCACGGCGGCGCGCGTGCCCGAGGACGCGGCGGGCCAGCCCCTCACGGTGCTGGTGGCCCACGACATCACCGACCACAAACGCATGGAGACCCAGCTTCGCCACTCCCAGAAGATGGAGGCCCTGGGCACCCTGGCCGGTGGCATCGCCCACGATTTCAACAACATCCTGGGCATCATCATGGGCTTCTCGGAGCTCATGGCCGCCCAGGCCGAGCCGGGCGGCAGCCAGCAGCGCCGCCTGGGCCAGATCCTGGACGCCTGCCGCCGCGCCCGCGACCTGGTGGCCCAGATCATGGCCTTCGGCAAGGGCGGGGACAGCCTCATGCGCCCGCTCGCCCTCACGCCGCTGGTGGAGGAGCTCATGAAGCTCATCCGCGCCAGCACTCCCGCGAGCATCGCCATCGACGTGAAGCGCCGCGCCCGGCGCGACGTGATCCTGGGCGAGCGCACCCAGGTCGAGCAGGTGCTCGTGAACCTCTGCGGCAACGCCTCCCACGCCATGGGCCACGGGCACGGACGCCTGGAAATCTGCCTGGACGACATGGACCTGGACCAGACCGAATCCTCCCGCCTGGGCTGCCCAGGGCCGGGACCCTACCTGCGCCTGCGCGTCCAGGACAACGGCCACGGCATCCCGGCCGGGCAGCTGGAGCGCATCTTCGACCCCTTCTTCACCACCAAGAAGCCCGGCGAAGGCACGGGCATGGGGCTGGCCGTGGTGCACGGGGTGGTGCGCCGCCACGGGGGGTGCATCTCGGTCTCCAGCGAGCCGGGGCTGGGCAGCGTCTTCGACGTGTATTTCCCTCTGGTGGCAGAGAGCCCGGCGTTGGATGCGGCCCCCGCGCCCAAGGCCCCCTCGGGCCGCAAGGGCCGCGCCCTGGTGGTGGACGACGAGCCCGCCCTGGTGGAGATCGGCGTGGAGATGCTGCGCGGCCTCGGCTGGAGCGCCGAAGGCCTGGAAGCGCCCAACGCCGCCTTGGCGCGCATCGAGGCCGACCCCTCCTGCTGCGACCTGCTCGTCACCGACCTGGCCATGCCCGGCATGAGCGGGCTCGAACTGGCCCGCGCGGCCACGGCGCTGCGGCCCGGTCTTGCGGCTGTGCTCGTGAGCGGCTACGGCGACAGCGCCTCCCCGGAGGAGTTGGCCCGGGCGGGCGTGCGCGCCGTGATCAACAAGCCCGTGTCTCCCGGCCAGCTGGAGCGAGTCCTCGAGGAGGTACTGGGCGCTCCCGAAGAGCCCCGCGTCCGGCCCGAGGAGTGAAACCGGGGCCTTCTGGACAACGACATCCCGTTGGACTAACGTAACAGGTTGCGCCGTGGGCCGGGCCTCCCCGACGGAGTGCCGGACCGGCCGCCGGAAATCCAATCCGCCGCGCCGGCCCCCGCCGCGCGACAGCCGGAGACCCCATGCCCCGACCCTTCCGCGAATCTTTGCCGCACCTGGCCCTGGCGGCCGCGTTCCTGGCCCTCGCCGCGACTGCGGCGCAGGCGGCCGTGATCACGTTCCAGGGCAAGACCGCCTCGCCCGACATGTACGACGTCTACACCCCCCATGCCACCAAGGAGCAGGCCGACGCCTACAATGCGGAAAAGGAAAAACGAAAGCAGGAGGCCAAGAACGCCGGCAAAGAGGTTCGCGATGACGAAATGGGGGGGGGCACGCCCTACATCGATGGCCCCATCACCGTGTTGCGCGTGCTTGTGCAGATCGGCCAGAGGGTGGTGCCCACCGAATGGCTCATGGAATACACCATCCCGCGCGACTTCCTCATCGCGGAGCAGGGCGGCGTCTACCGCACCTCCGAACTGGCCTTCCGTGCCGACCTCCAGCGCGCGCTCACCGACCTGGAGTCCTGGCGCAACAAGCTCAAGGGCGTCGTTGAGCGCGTGGCCAGGGGCACCGTGGCCCCCCAGGAGCAGGCCCAGATCGTGCGCGAGATTGACGTGCTCACCTATCGCGTGCGGTATTTGGAAGAGGCCCTGAAGCTCGAGGAAGAGTCCGGCAAATTCCGGCGCGACATGGCCCGCATGCGCTACGGCTTCAAGTCCAAGGACAGCCAGTCCATCAAGAACGTCACGGCCATCTCCTCCCCCGGGCACGGGCACATCCTCTGGATCAATCCCGACGTGAAGCCCGGCATGGTCTTCAACAAGCTCACCCGCCTCTTCCAGCTGGGCACCCTGGACCCCCTGATCATCCGCGCCCTGGTGCACGAGAGCAAGATCCCCCAGCTGCGCGTGGGCGACAAGGCCCGGGTCACCTTCGAGTCCATGCCCGGCGAGGCGCGCGAGGCCGTCATCACCCAGATCAACGTCACGGCCGAGCAGCAGGAGACCCAGCTGCCCTCCCACTTCGAGGTGCAGCTTTCGCTGCCCAACCCAGGGCTGACGCTCAAGGTGGGCATGCGCGGCGACATCGTAGTGACCGTCCCCGACACCCCCAGGAACTGACCGGAACACGGCCGCGCCGCACCTCGTGCCCTTCCTTCCGAGCCAACACGCCCCGGATCGCCTCGGGATCGCCCCGGCGGCGCGCCTGACTGCGGGACGCCTCCTGGCCCTGGCGGCCGCCGTGTCGCTGGCCCTGGTCCACTACAAGGTCGATTCCGACGGCCTGCTGCGCTACCGCTGGCTGTTGACCCTCCTGGACGAGGGACGCTCCACGGGCATGATCTATTCCTCGCTCATGCCCCTGGCCTCCGCCCCCTTCCTGCTGCTGGACAGGTTCCTGGGCCTGGACGGGGCGCTCTTCACCCGCTTCAACCTGGGCCTCTTCCTGGCGGGGCTGGCCTTTCTGCACCGCCGCCTGTGCCGACCCCTGGGCGAGGAGGCCGCCCTGAACATGGTGCTTCTGCTTCTGTGCGGCTCCATGTTCACAAACCTCGTGAACAATTATTTCGGCGAAGTCTTCACCGCCGTGCTGGTCTGCGCGGGGCTCGTGCTCGTCCACCAGGGCAGCCCCCTGGCCGGGTGGGCCCTGGCGGTCCTGGGCGCGGCCAACACCCCGGCCGTGCTGGCTGGGCTGGGGCTTAGCGCCCTGCATGCCGCCTGGCTGCGGCGCGACTGGCGGCACTTGCTGGCCCCGGCCGGGGCGGCGCTGCTCATGGCGGCGGAGGTCTGGCTGCGCAACGGCGGCCTGGCCACGGGCTATGAGGGCAACGCCGGAATCAAGACCTTCATGCCCTATTCCGGGCTGCCGGGCTTCAGCTACCCCTTCGCGCTGGGGCTCCTCTCCATCCTGTTCTCCTTCGGCAAGGGCCTGCTGTTCTTCGTGCCGGGGCTCTTCTTCCGCCCCAGGCCCGTGCGGGGCTTCGACCCCGCGCCCCTGTGGACCGCCATGGTTCTTTTCGTGGCCGGGGAGGCGCTGGTCTACGCCAAGTGGTGGGCCTGGTACGGCGGGCTCTGCTGGGGGCCGCGCTTCTTCCTGTTTGCCTGCTTTCCGGCGGCGCTGGCCCTGGGTACGGCGCTGGCCGCCCCGGGAGCGTCCGGCGGGGGCTCCGCCGACCCGACCCCGTGGCGGACCGCCATGACCGCCCTGGCCACGGCCTTTTCCGTGTGGGTGGCCCTGAGCGGCGTGGTCTTCGGCGACAGGGCCGTGCAGTCCATCTGCTGGTTCAACAACTACGCCTTCGAGGTGCTTTGCTGGTACGCCCCGGAGTACAGCACGCTCTTCACCCCCTTCGTCTTCAAGCTCGACCCCCTGCCGTACGGCTGGTGGCTCATCGCGCTCTTCGGCGCGACGGGGCTGTACCTGCTGGCCCCCCTGGTCCGGGACGCGACGCCCCGGGTGGTCCGGGCTCTGCGCGAGACCCTGGCCGGAGCGCGTCGCGGCGGACCGGACGGGGCAGGGGACGGCAGCTAGACCATGGCTGGCGCGCTGGCCCTGACGCTCCTTCAGTTTGCCGTGGCGGCAGGGCTGGGCGGGCTGGTGGCGCGCCTGGTCCCTCCGGGGCCCGGCGCGGCGGGCGTGCCCGAGCCGGACCGCGCAGGCGGCTGGGACATCCCGCGCCTCCTGCTGGCCGGGGTCTGCCTCGAGCTGACGCTTCTGCCCCTGGCATCCTTCGTCTGCTCCATGGCAGGGGCCGCGCGCTGGCTCACTGCCGCACTGGCCGTGGCGGGGTTCGTCTTCCTCTTGGCGGCCCGACGCGGCGCGGGGGCTGCCCGGCTCCTTCCGGGCGGCGGGCCGGGCCGCGCCTGGGCCTGGCTGCTGAGCGTCCTGGCCCTGGCCCTGGCGGACGCCGTGGCCCAGACCGCACTGGGCCGCCCGGTGCTTGGCGACACGGGGCTCTATCACCTGCATTCCGTGCGCTGGGCCGCCGAGCACCCCCTGGTCACGGGCATCGCCAACCTGCACGACCGCCTGGGCTTCAACTCGGTCTTCTTCCTGCACGCCGCGCTCTTCGACGGGCTCTTCTTTCCCGGCGACTCGGCCTGGGGCGCGGCCGCGTTCTTCCGGCTGCTGGCCGTGGCGCACCTTGCCTTCACGGCCCTGGACCAGGCGAGCCCCGTCCGCGCGCGAGCCTTCGCCGCCGCCGCGCTGCCCTACGTGGCCTGGCGCTGCCTGGAGGCCATGCCCTCGCTGGGCTACGACGAAACCCCGCAGCTGCTGGCCCTGCTGGCCGCCCTGGAGCTTCTGCGCGCACCAGCCGCCCGGCTGGCGGACCTCGGGCGCGCGGGATGCCTACTGCCCTGCTGGCTGGCCCTGTGGGCCTCGGTGACGGCCCTCACGGTGAAGCTTTCCATGGCCCCGGCCGTGGTGTTCTTCGGCGCGCCCTTCCTGCTGGCGGCCTGGAAGGGCGGCGTGCTCCGGGGCAGGCTGCTGGCCTGGGGCCTCCTCCCGGCCGTGGCCGCCGTGGCCGCCTACCTGGGGCGCAACGTGCTGGCCACGGGCTGGCTCTTCTACCCCGTGCCCGTGGCGCGCCTGGACGTGCCCTGGGCCGTGGACCGCGCAGACCTGGTGAACCACACCTGGAACTGGATTCTCTCCTGGGCGCGCGCCCCGGGCAGGACGCCTCCGGAGGTGCTGGGCAGGGGGCTGGAGGCCTGGCTCCCCGCGTGGTGGAACGCCAACCGGGGCCAGCCGGGCGTGCAGGCCGTGTGGTGGGGGCTTGGCGTCCTTGGTCTGCGCGCGGCGCTGGCGCTGGCGGCCCCGTCTCGGCGCAAGGAGACGGAACCGGGCGCGGCGGCGGGCCTCCTGGCGACCCTGGCCGGGCGCGTGCGCCTGGAGACGCTCTGCGCGCTGGGCATGGCCGCCTCCATCGTCTGGTGGTTCCTGGGCGCGCCGGACCCCCGCTTCATCGACGTGCTCCAGGCCGGATTCCTGGCAGCGTGCCTGGCGCTCCTGGCGTCCACGGGCGGCATCCTCGCGGCGGGGCTGCCGACGGCGGCCCTTGCGGCGGCCCTGGCCTTCGCCTGGCTCAACTGTCCCACCACGTTCCGCGCCGACGTCTCCGCGCCCGCCGCCCTGCGCGACGCGTTCCCCCGCCCGGCCTACGAGACCGTGACGGCACGCGGCCGCGATCGCACGGTGGACGTGCTCGCGCCCCTCGACACCGACATGTGCTGGAACGCGCCCCTGCCCTGCACGCCCTATCCCAGGCGCATCAAGGGCGAGCGCATCGCCTGGCCCGAGGGCATGGGCAGGCCCCCGGTCCCTTGAGCCGCCCAGGAGATCCGGCATGATCCACCTCATCAAGGCCCACCGCGAGTTCCTCAGCATGCTCCTGCTCACGGGCATGTTGGTGCTGGGCGGGCACCTGCCCTACCGTCTGGAGAGCGCGCTCTTCTTCGTGGTGGTGTTCCTGGTGGCGCTGCTTTCCTCCACGCGCAACGCCATCCAGACGGCTCTGCTGGGCGTGAGCACGGTGTTCTACCTGCTGGCCTGGCACGACGCCTTCCATCAGGTCCTTCTCTCCGCCATGTTCTGCGTGTCGGGGCTCATCTGCCTGGCCTACGGGGTCAGCTCCACCATCGCCTTCGTGCTCACCTCCCGGGAGGTCTCCAGGCGGGAGGTGTTCGCGCTGGTGAACTGCTACATGCTCGTGGGCTACTTCTTCGCACTGCTCTACACGCTGGTGGAGAACGCCGCGCCGGGCTCCTTCCTGCTGCCCGCCAGGCCGGAACGGCTGATGGACAGCCTCATCTACCTGAGCTTCTCCACCATGACCACCGTGGGCTACGGCGACGCCGCTCCCGTGTCCACCCTTGCACAGCGCTTGTGCGTCTCACAGGCGGTGTTCGGGCAGTTCTACTTCGCCCTGGTGGTGGCCTACCTCCTCAATAAGCTTTTCCAGCAAGGCCGCGACGTGGGCGACCAGCAGTAGAGCCTAACCGCGACGGACTTTCGCAACGCCATTGCCGCTTTACAGCGCTCCCGCGTTGGCCCTAGGGTGCGCGCAAGACCGGACCGGAGGCCGATCCCCCGGCCCGCGCATCCCGGAGGTGCCCCATGCCCACGCGAAGCAGGAAGATCGCCTTCACCCTCATGGCGCTCATTCCGGTGCTGGCCACGTTGTTCATCGCCACCGAGCTTTTCGACGTGCGCCCCGCCCAGGAGGCCGCCCGGCAGTGGGCCCTGGACGTGCTGGGCGCGCCCCGCCAGCCCGACGCCCCCGCGCCGGACCCCGCGCAGGCGGCCTCGGCCCTGGAGAGCGCCCGCCAGATGGACCACGCCTACGACGAGCTTGTGCGCACCCTGGAGCCCCAGGTGCGCTCGCAGGAGATCTGCATCGAGCGCGAGGGCACGCGCCTGGAGATCCGTTTCCTCGAGCAGGTGCTCTTCCCCTCGGGCAGCGCCGTGATCACCAAGGAGGGCGAGGAGGTGCTGGCCAAGACCGCCCGCGCCCTGGCGCGCATCGAGAACCGCCCCTTCACCATCGTGGGCCACACGGACTCCGTGCCCATCCAGACCGACATCTACCCCTCCAACTGGGAGCTTTCCACGGGCCGGGCCTGTTCCGTGGTCCGCTACCTCTCGGGCAAGGGCGGCATCGCGTCCACGCGCTTCTTCGCGGCCGGTCGCTCCGAGTACGACCCCGTGGCCGACAACCACACCGAGGCGGGCAAGGCCAAGAACCGCCGCGTGCAGATCCTGGTGACGGACCAGGAGTGCATGCGCCTCACGGCTCCGGCCCCAGCGCAAACCCCGCCCCCTGGCCAGAAGGCCCCGTAGGCCGGGCAGACGTCGGGGCAACGCCCGATCCGCCGCGCGGGACGCGTCCCGGCCCTGGCGGTGAAGCTCCCGGCTGTGGAGCGGGGCGGGCAAGGAGGGAAGAACCATGAACGACCGCCCTACGCCGCGCGCGCTCCTGCTCGCGCCCTGCGGACTGGACTGCGCACGCTGCGCCGTGTTCCGGCATGGCGAGATCGGGGAACTGGCCGGTCGGCTGCGGGAGCTCATGGGGGGCTATGGACGGCTCGCGCGGATGCGCGCGCAAGAGGTTCCCGTGCTGGCGGACTACCCCCGCTTCGAGGCCGTGCTGGAGGAGCTTTCGCGCCCCGCCTGTCCGGGATGCCGGGAGGAGGGCACGCGCTGCCCGCTCTCCAACTGCCTGGCCAGGGACTGCGTGAAGGAACGCGGCGTGGACTTCTGTTTCCAGTGCGCCGACTACCCCTGCGCGGCGCAGTTCGCGGGCATGGAAAAGCTGCGCGCGGCGTGGCTGGCCAAGAACGGCCGGATGAAGGCCGTGGGCGTGGAGCGCTTTCTTGAGGAGCAGGAGGGCGAGCCCAGGTATCCCGGGTAGGGGCGGGGATTCGGCGTCTTCAGCTGATATCCATCGCACTGCTCTGATTCTGCAACTTCCTACGTTCGGCATCAGAGTGGACGTTACGGCCTCCGCACTGTTTGTCGCGGAGTCGCGACCGAACGCGGTTTGGGACGTGTGAAGGTTGTCGGGGAGTGGTTTTCCCGGTGGGTTCGGGGCGGAGACGGTGTGATTGAAAGCGTCCGGCCTGGAAGACGCGTTTGGCGGCCAATGTGTCGAATCGCGAACGCGGCTTGCAGGCGATGCTCTCCTCAGGATGTGGGGAATGGCTCAGTTGTCATGGCGTGTGGTTAGTAGGCGTTTCAATGCAGTGATTTGTTGAACGTGTAATGGGAGAATTGTTGTGAATATTACGATTTCCTTGACGGACAACCCGCTTTTTCTTGTCGGGCTGTGCCTTTCGCTGGCGATTATATCTTTCGTGGTGTTCGTGGTTTTTAAGCTGTTGAGCGGTGTCGCATACTTTGGCATGGCTGGCATTGCCGTCAAATACCCGATGTTTTTCAAGCGCGCGGTGTGGTTCGTCGTTGTGAGTGGTTGTTTTGCGTTGTTTGTTGTTGCGGCTCATTATCATCAACGAATTCTTGCTGGAGTGTTCTTCTTTTTTGGTCTTTTGAATGCGTGGCTCTATCCAAACAAATGAAGACAGTCGGTGTGGTGAAGTGGTCGGTGGAGCGCGTCATGCTGGAGGGGGCACAAGGCTTCAGAGTTGCGTGAAATCTTCGCGGAGTCATCGGTGCGCCACGCCGGGATGACGAACTGATGATCAGACAAAGCTGTTCGCCGTCTCGCGACAAACGTTTCGGTAGTTTGCGAATGCAACCGTCCCGCAATTGATCCGGACAACACAGTGGTCACCCCGCATGCGCAGCCCGTGATGGCACGCGGGGGGCGATGCAAAAAGGCCCCGAACCTTGCGGTCCGGGGCCTCGTCATTCAGCGTTGGTTGGCTTGTTCCAGGCGTGGGCCTAGTACATGCCGCCCATGCCGCCCATGCCGCCGCCGGGCATGGCGGGCATGTCCTTCTTGGGCTCGGGCTTCTCGGCGATGGCGCACTCGGTGGTGAGCAGCAGGCCTGAGACCGAGGCGGCGTTCTGCAGGGCGATGCGGGTGACCTTCTTGGGGTCGATGACGCCGGCCTTGATCAGGTCTTCGTAGTCGCCGGTGGCGGCGTTGAAGCCGAAGCCGTCCTTGCCGTCGGCCACCTTGGCCACCACGATGGAGCCTTCGAAGCCGGCGTTGCCGGAGATCTGGCGCAGGGGCGCCTCGCAGGCGCGCTTCACGATCTCGATGCCGGCGGTCTCGTCGTCGTCGACGGCCTTCACCTTGTCCAGGGCCTTCAGGCAGCGCACCAGGGCCACGCCGCCGCCGGGGACGATGCCTTCTTCAACGGCAGCGCGGGTGGCGTTCAGGGCGTCCTCGACGCGGGCCTTCTTCTCCTTCATCTCGGTCTCGGTGGCCGCACCGACGTTGATCACGGCGACGCCGCCCACGATCTTGGCCAGGCGCTCCTGGAGCTTCTCGCGGTCGTAGGAGGAGGTGGTCTCCTCGATCTGGGCGCGGATCTGCTTCACGCGGGCCTTGATGTCCTCGGCCTTGCCGGCGCCGTCGATGATGGTGGTGTTTTCCTTGTCGATCACCACGCGCTTGGCGCGGCCCAGGTCGGCCAGCCCGATGTTCTCGAGCTTGATGCCCAGGTCTTCGGAGACGGCCTGGCCGCCGGTGAGGATGGCGATGTCCTGGAGCATGGCCTTGCGGCGGTCGCCGAAGCCGGGGGCCTTCACGGCGCAGACCTGCAGGGTGCCGCGCAGCTTGTTGACCACCAGGGTGGCCAGGGCCTCGCCCTCGACGTCTTCAGCCACGATCAGCAGGGGCTTGGCCATCTTGGCCACCTGCTCCAGCACGGGGAGGAGGTCCTTCATGGAGGAGACCTTCTTCTCGTTGATCAGGATGAAGGGGTCGTCGAGCTCGCAGACCATCTTCTCGGGGTCGGTGACGAAGTAGGGGGAGAGGTAGCCGCGGTCGAACTGCATGCCTTCCACCACGTCCAGGGTGGTCTCCAGGCCCTTGGCCTCCTCGACGGTGATCACGCCTTCCTTGCCGACCTTGTTCATGGCCTCGGCGATGATGTTGCCGATGGTGGCGTCGGAGTTGGCGGAGATGGTGCCGACCTGGGCGATCTCCTTCTGGTCGCGGGTGGGCTTGGCAAGCACGCCCAGCTCGGCGACCATGGCTTCGACGGCCTTGTCGATGCCGCGCTTGATGGCCATGGGGTTGCGCCCGGCGGCCACGAGCTTCACGCCTTCCTGGAACACGGCCTGGGCCAGGATGGTGGCGGTGGTGGTGCCGTCGCCGGCCACGTCGGAGGTCTTGGAGGCGACTTCCTTGACCATCTGCGCGCCCATGTTCTCGAACTTGTCGGAGAGTTCGATCTCCTTGGCCACGGTCACGCCGTCCTTGGTGATGACGGGGGAGCCGAAGCTCTTCTCGATGACCACGTTACGGCCCTTGGGGCCGAGAGTGACCTTCACGGCGTTGGCGAGCTTGTCCACGCCTTTCTTCAGCTTTTCGCGGGCCTGGGCGTCGTAGAGGATCTCTTTGGCGGACATGTGTGTGTCTCTCCTTGAGGGAAATGTGGGTTGAGGGGGAAAACTAGTCTTCGATGACGGCGAGGATGTCGTCCTCGCGCATCATGAGGTGTTCTTCGCCCTCGATCTTGATCTCGGTGCCGGCGTACTTGTTGAAGAGGACCTTGTCGCCCTTCTCCACGGCGGGCTTGCAGCGCTTGCCGTCGTCGCCGACCTTGCCGGGACCCACGGCGATCACCTCGCCGCGCATGGGCTTTTCCTTGGCGGAGTCGGGGATGATGATGCCGCCCTTGGTCACCATTTCTTCTTCGAGGCGCTTCACCAGAACGCGGTCGTTCAACGGCTTCAGCTTCATGTGGGTATGCTCCTTCAACGAGATGGTTTGTGCTGGATTCGGCGTGCTAGCACTCGCCGGTGGTGAGTGCTAACGCCGGAAGCGTGATACGGACAATAATCCGAAAAGCCAACCAGGGAAGAGGGGGAAATCGAAAAAAGCATGATTTTTTTTGCCCAGGCAGGGCAGGGCGGCGCCGAGTCGGCTCCCGCTCGCGGCTTCGGGGCGTGCCAGCGCCGCCTGGGCGGTCGCCTCGACGAATCCGCGCCAGGACACGCGCGCTTGACTTTGATCCGTCTTCCAGGGATGTAGGAAACCGGCCGATTTGTCCCTGACGGCCGTCCGGCGGACACCTCCCGCCGGGCAACGTGGCCTCGCGCCGTCACGCACCACTCGCCTGGAGGGGCGGGGCTTATGAACGCCATCATCGGTTTCGTCGTCGTGCTGGGTTCCGTGATCGGGGGCTACGTGCTCTCCCACGGCAAGCTCTTCGTGCTTTTTCAGCCCTACGAGTTCCTGACCATCGGCGGGGCGGCCCTGGGTTCCTTCCTCATCGCCTCGCCCATGAGCGTGGTAAAGGACGTGTTCAAGCACCTGCCCCAGGTGTTCACGGCCAAGGAGGACTCCAAGGACTTCTACATGGAGCTGCTCTCGCTCATGTACGAACTCTTCCAGATGGCCCGGCGCTCCGGCGCGGTGGCCCTGGACGCCCACGTGAACCGCCCGACCGATTCCGACGTGTTCCGCCGCTTCGGCAACGTCTCCAAGAACAAGACCGTGCTCAACTTCATCTGCGACAACCTGAAGATCGTCATCGCGGGCAACATCGAGCAGCACCACTACGAAGCGATCATGGACACCGACATCTCCACCCGCAAACACCACGACACCCTGGCGGGCAGCGCCGTCACCAAGATCGCCGACGCCCTGCCGGGCCTGGGCATCGTGGCCGCGGTGCTGGGCATCGTCATCACCATGGGCGACATCAACCAGCCCCCCGAAGTGCTGGGCAACCACATCGGCGCGGCCCTGGTGGGCACGTTCCTGGGCGTGCTCATGTGCTACGGCTTCATCGGCCCCATGGCCACCAACCTGGAACACCAGGCCGAGGCCAAGGCCGCACGGCTCAAGGTGGTGAAGAGCGCGCTCATGGGCTATTCCATAGGGCTGGCCCCCATCCTGGCCGTGGAGTATGCCCGCCGGGCCATCCCCTCCAACGTGCAGCCTTCCATGGAAGAGCTGGAAGAGGGCATGAAGAAGGGCTAGCGGCCCGCGCCCCCTTGCCCCGGAAACGCCAAGACCCCGGAACCCAGGTTCCGGGGTCTTGGCGTTTCGAGACGGCGGGGTCAGCGCGTGGGGCAGGCCTGGCCCAGGGGCTTGCGGGCGGCCTCCACTTCGCGCAGGAGCCTGTCGAGCCGCAGGCCCTGGGGGGGCATGTGCTCCATGCCGCAGACCTTGCGGTTCATCTCGTCGCACCATTTGGTGAGGTCGGCGATGCCGTACTTGGCGGCGTCGGCGAAATAGAGGGCCTTGTCGTTCTGGTCGGGCACGCCGTCCCAGCGCAGCTTGAGGCCCAGGAAGGTGCGGTCGCCGTGGTGCTGGGCGTGTTTCACCTCGAAGCCCGCCATGAAGCTCAGGGGGTCGCCCATCATGTCGGTGGGGTCCACGAGCTTGAAGTAGACCAGCACGGCCACGCCCGCGAACTTCTCAACCTCCACCAGTTGCGACGACTTGAACGACAGGCACATGCCCGTGGAGGAGATGTCCTCGATGCGGGGGAAGGGCGGGCGTCCCTGGGCCATCTTGGGGTCGCCCAGGTCGCGCAGGTGGACGCGTCCCAACTGGTTGGCGCGGCGCAACCATACGGCCAGC
The DNA here is from genome assembly GCF_013019105.1 of Fundidesulfovibrio magnetotacticus. Taxonomy (NCBI): domain Bacteria; kingdom Pseudomonadati; phylum Thermodesulfobacteriota; class Desulfovibrionia; order Desulfovibrionales; family Desulfovibrionaceae; genus Fundidesulfovibrio; species Fundidesulfovibrio magnetotacticus. The sequence goes on along the minus strand of NZ_BLTE01000005.1, from coordinate 182,976 downwards.
TCCAGAACGATGGTCTCGTCCACCTCGATGCGGAAGGTAACCCGGTAGTCGTTGTCGTCCATCACGCCTCCCGCCGGACCGTGCCGGGGCGGAATCCGGCATGGGCCGGTAGGGGCTCATAGCGCATTTTGCAACGGCAGGCAAAGGGGGGGGCAATTCCTATCTTGCTGGTAGCCAAGGGTTTTTCGGTGGTTTTCCGCAGTATCGCCGTTTTGGTCCGCCCGTTGACCGGCTGGATCATACCGTTCACCGAAAGAAAACGACCGCTCATGAAGGGGCCCAGGGGCTGGATGGGCGTGGATTCTGGCCCGGGGCGGGCTCGTGCGTTTTTCGACGCCGCTTGACCAAGGAATTTCAATTCCTTAAGACTGCCAGTTAAGCTCTGAGACAAAGATTTCACTGCCTGCCGGCCGGGGGGGCCGGTGTACTTTCAACACGCACAAGGGAGGTGTGTCCGCTCCAGACAGATGAGCTCGAGGAGAGGCAATTGACTCGACACAACCTAACGTGAGGTGAATATGGACATCTTGGTTTTCACGACCGTGGTGCTCCCGTTCCTGGCAGCAATCGCCCTGTTGCTGCTTCGGGACAAGGGCTCCAGAAGCCTGATCGTGATCGGTTCCGCGGTGATCCTTGCCGCGGCATCCCTGGCCATGGTCGGGCAGGGCTCGTTCGAGTTCTCCCCCAAAAGCCTGATAGGCGTGGGGCTCGACGGGCTGATCATGCTTTTGGACTTCGCCCTGCTCGTGGTCATCCTGGTCATGGCCATGACCAAGCTCAAGAGCCCTCTGGTGTCTCTTCTGACCGCGGCCCAGATCATCGGCCTCGTCTACCTCGAATTCTTCATGATGGACCACTCGGCCCCCGCGGCCGCGCCGGCCATGTTCGCCGACAAGCTGTCGCTGATCATGGTGCTGGTGATCTCCATCGTGGGCTCGCTCATCTGCGTGTACGCCCTTGGCTACATGCCCGAGCATGAGGAGCATCTGCACCTGCCCAAGACCAAGCAGCCCAGGTTCTTCTTCTTCCTGGTGGCCTTCCTGGGGGCCATGAACGGGCTCGTGCTGGCCAACAACCTCCTCTGGCTCTACTTCTTCTGGGAAGTGACCACCTTCTGCTCCTTCATGCTCATCGCCCACGACGGCGACGAGACCAGCGTGAAGAACGCCACCCGCGCCCTGTGGATGAACATGACCGGCGGCGTGGCCTTCGTCTTCGCCCTGATCTTCATGCAGAAGGCCGGCAACCCCCTGTACCTCTCCGAGCTTCTCAAGCCCGGCTTCTCCGCCGCCGGAGCCGCCGCGCTGATCCCGATGTTCATGCTGTGCTACGCGGGCATCACCAAGAGCGCCCAGGTGCCCTTCCAGAGCTGGCTGTGCGGCGCCATGGTCGCCCCCACGCCCGTCTCGGCCCTGCTGCACTCCTCCACCATGGTCAAGGCCGGCGTCTACCTGGTGCTGCGCCTGGCCCCCGCCTACGCGGGCACCATGCTCTCGGGCATGCTGGCCATGTTCGGCGCCTTCACCTTCCTGACGGCCTCGGCCCTGGCCGTGGGACAGTCCAACGGCAAGAAGGTGCTGGCCTACTCCACCATCGCCAACCTGGGCCTGATCATCGCCTGCGCGGGCATCAACAACCCGCAGGCCATCACCGCCGCCATCGTGATCATCATCTTCCACGCCGTGAGCAAGGCCCTCATGTTCCTCTGCGTGGGAACCATCGAGCAGAAGATCGGCTCGCGCGACATCGAAGACATGCGCGGGCTCTACATGGTCATGCCCAAGACCACCATCGTGGCCCTGGTGGGCGTGCTCACCATGCTGCTGCCCCCCTTCGGCGTGCTGCTGGGCAAGTGGATGGCCATCGAAAGCGCGGCCGCCATGCGCTACATGCCCGTGACCATCATGCTGGCCCTGGGTTCGGGCCTCACCGTGATGTTCTGGGCGCGTTGGGCAGGCATCCTGCTCTCCACCCCGTACCCCAAGGGCGTGGCCCCCGAACCGCAGGCTTCCGTGGTGCGCGCTCCTCTGGTGCTGCTGGCCTGGGGCGCGGTGCTGCTCTCGCTCTTCGTGCCCTTCCTCTACGGCGGGCTCATCGAACCCGCGGTGAGAAGCTCCCACAAGGCCGCCGGCTACGTGCTGGACGCCTTCAACTTCGTGAGCGCCCAGGGCGTGTTCTACATCTACCCCCTGTTCCTGATCCTGGGCGTGGGCTTCTACTTCGCCTGGAAGGCCGCCCGGAAGGCCGACCCCGCCAGCTACGTGGGCCCCTACCTCTGCGGCGCCCAGACCAAGGCTGACGACAACGCCTTCACGAGCACCGGCGGCGCCTCCGTGGGTTACTCGGCCGGAAACTTCTACCTGACCTGGCTGTTCGGCGAGGAGCGCCTGTCCGGGCCCATCAACATGGTGGCCTGCGTCCTCCTCGCGGTGATGCTGGGCCTCTTGCTGGGAGGGGTCATCTAATGGGTAAGCTCCTGCTCGCCACCGTCGCCGTGATCCTGGCCCCGATCGTGGGCGGCCTCATCGCCGGCCTGGACCGCAAGATCACCGCCCGGCTCCAGTCGCGCTACGGCCCCCCGATCCTCCAGCCCTTCTACGACGTGTTCAAGCTCCTGGGCAAATCGCCCATGACCATGAACCCCTGGCAGATCCTCTCCGTGTGGGTCTACCTCATCAGCTCCGCCCTGACGGTGTTCCTGTTCTTCATGGGCTCCGACCTGCTGCTCATCTTCTTCGTGATGACCATCGGCGCGGTGTTCTTCGTCATGGGCGCGCTTTCCACCCATTCGCCCTACGCCCAGATCGGCGCGCAGCGCGAACTGGTGACCATGCTCACCTATGAACCCCTGATCATCCTGGTGTTCGTGGCCATCGCAATGGTCACGGGCAGCTTCAAGGTGTCCGACGCCTTCGGGCTCTCCAAGCCGCTGCTCTATCAGCTGCCGCTGATGTTCATCGTGCTGGGCTACGCCCTGACCATCAAGCTGCGCAAATCGCCCTTCGACATCTCCGCCTGCCACCACGCGCACCAGGAAATCGTGCGCGGCGTGCTCACGGAGTATTCCGGGCCGCAGCTGGCCATGATCGAGATCGCCCACTGGTACGACGTGATCTTCGTCCTGGGGCTGTGCGCCCTGTTCTGGACCACCAGCTTCTGGGGATGCGTCATCCTGCTGGCCGTGACCTACTTCGCCGAGCTTCTCATCGACAACGTGACCGCCCGCATGAACTACAAGTGGATGCTCAAGACGGTCTGGGGCTGGGGTCTGGCCCTGTCGGTGCTCAACCTGCTCTGGCTGTACGCCGGCTAACCCCGGGAGGAAATCATGGGCATGCTCAAAGACTGGATCAACAAGGGAAGGCTCAAGTCCCCCTGGATCGTGCACTTCGACTGCGGGTCCTGCAACGGCTGCGACATCGAGGTGCTGGCCTGCCTCACGCCCATCTACGACGTGGAGCGCTTCGGCATCATCAACATCGGCGATCCCAAGCACGCCGACGTGCTGCTGGTCACCGGCACGGTGAACCACCGCAACAAGCACGTGCTCAAAAACATCTACGACCAGATGCCCTCGCCCAAGGCCGTCATCGCCATGGGCGCGTGCGGGCTCTCCGGCGGCGTGTTCCGCGAGGCCTACAACGTGGTGGGCGGCGTGGACAAAGTCATCCCCGTGGACGTGTACGTCCGGGGCTGCCCGCCCAAGCCCGAGGCCATCATCGACGGCGTGGTGCTTGCCCTGGAAAAGGTCAAGGCGCTGCTGGAAGCCGCCGGTTAACCACCGAAGCGAGGTATCTCACATGTTTGCCAATGAACAGGCCGTCTCGGTGGACACCCTGATCCCCGAATGCCAGAAGCGCTTCGACGAGGGCCTGCGCCTCGTGGGCGTGTCCGTGGTGGAGCTCAAGAAGGACGACGCCTTCGACCTGCTCTACCACTTCGACAAGGACCTCGAACTCTCCCACCTGCGCCTCACCGTGCCCAGGCTGGAGCCCGTGCCCTCGATCTCGGGCGTGTACTTCCCCGCCCTGCTCTACGAAAACGAGATCAAGGACCAGTTCGGGGTGAACTTCCAGAACATCCTCATCGACTTCGGATGCACCCTCTACCTGGAGCCCGAGGTGGTGAAGAGCCCCTTCTGCACCTTCACCTATGTCAAGAAAGAAAAGGGCAAAGAGGAGGCCTAGACCATGCGCACCATCCTGCCGTTCGGTCCTCAGCACCCGGTGCTGCCCGAGCCCATCCACCTGAAGCTGGTGGTGGAAGAGGAAACCGTCGTCGAGGCCCTGCCCAACCTGGGCTACGTGCACCGCGGCCTGGAAAAGCTCACCGAAATCCGCGACTACAACCAGATGGTCAACATCGTTGAGCGCGTGTGCGGCATCTGCTCGTGCATCCACTCGCTCAACTACTGCGAGGCCGTCGAAAAGCTCATGAACCTCGAAGTGCCCCAGCGCGCCCACTTCCTGCGCGTGATGTGGGGCGAGGTGCACCGCATCCACTCCCACCTGCTCTGGCTGGGCCTCTTCGCCGACGGCTTCGGCTTCGAGTCGCTCTTCATGCAGCTGTGGCGCATCCGCGAGCGCTCCATGGACATCATGGAAGCCACCGCCGGCAACCGCGTGGTGATCTCCACCAACATCGTGGGCGGCGTGCGCCGCGACATCACCAACGACCAGAAGACCTGGATCCTCTCTGAGATCGACCTCATCGAGAAGGAAGTCCGGGCCCTGGAAAAGACCCTGCTCGACGACTACACCGTGAAGCGCCGCTGCTGCGGCAAGGGCGTGCTCACCAAGGAGCAGGCCCACCAGCTGGGCGCGGTCGGCCCCTGCCTGCGCGCCTCCGGCTGGGCCCAGGACGCCCGCCAGACCGGCTACGCCGCCTACGGACAGCTCGATTTCGAGCCCGTGGTGGAATACGACGGCGACTCCTACGCCCGCTCCAAGGTGCGCTTCCGCGAAGTCTACGCCGCCTGCGACCTGGTGCGCCAGGCCCTGGCCAAACTCCCCGAGGGCGAGCTGGCCTGCAAGGTGAAGGGCAAGCCCGAGGGCGAGGTGTGGCACCGCGTGGAGCAGCCCCGCGGCGAACTCTACTACTACATCAAGGGCAACGGTACGAAGAACCTGGAGCGCGTGCGCATCCGCACTCCAACCTTCGCCAACATCCCGCCGCTGCTGGCCATGCTGCCCGGTTGCGAACTGTCGGACGTGCCCGTCATCGTGCTGTCCATCGACCCGTGCATCTCTTGCACGGAGCGCTAAGAGAGGAGCCGCATCATGTTGGAGATGACCAAGAACGTCCTTCAGAACCTGCTGGGGAAAAGCTCCACCCGGCTCTACCCCTTCACCAAGCGGGAGACCTTCCCGAGCTTCAGGGGCACGCTGGACATCAACGTGGACGAGTGCATCTTCTGCGGCACCTGCGCCAAGAAGTGCCCCAGCCAGTGCATCGAGGTGGACATCAAGGGCCGCGTCTGGACCTGCGACACCTTCGCCTGCGTGTACTGCTCCAACTGCGTGGAGGCCTGCCCCACCCAGTGCATGACCATGGCCCCGGCCACCAAGCCCCCCGCGGGCGCCAAGGACCTGCTCATCTACAAGGGCAAGCCCAAGGAGCCCAAGGAGAAGAAAGCCAAGGCCAAGGCCGAATAAGGCCTTCCGAAGCCTGAACGCACGGCGCGCCGGCCCGGATTTCCGGGCCGGCGTTTTTTGTGACGTAGCGGATGCGTCCCGCAACGCTGGACTGGACTTCCTTTCGAGTGGCATCCATGAATTTTAGATGCAAATTCGGAGTGTTGGCAGTTCATGCAAGCTGTCTGGGTTCTGGCTGGGAGTCCCTCTCGGAGATGGATGCCTCGCCGTTTCGCAGGATTCCGAACGCCGGACGTCTCTCGCTCTCGCGATGCCCCTTCCCGCAAAGGAAGGCCGATCATGCGGTGCAGGGGAGTTCAGGAGGTCGGAAGTGCCGGATCAGACAGCTAGACTGAGTGAAAATGTTGATCAAACGGTCACCAAATCCGGGCAATAATGGCAAAAATACAGTTTCGGCAGCAGAGTCCTCTACGGCCGAAGCCCCATTGTCAGACGGCGGATTGTGGTCTACCAACTCCGCAGTGGGGGCCGTGTTGTTTCGGCCCGGGGATAAAGTACAGGAAGGGTGTGGGGATGTTCGCCAATCTGAAGATTCGTTACAAACTCGGGCTTCTGCTTGTTCTCCCTCTGACCGCCTTTTTCATCTATTCTGGCATAGCCAGCCTGGACAAATACGAGGGCTGGAAGAGCGCCTCCGTCATGATGGAGGCGGTGGACGTGATGGTGCGCCTGGGCGGGTTGGCGCACGAACTCCAGAAGGAGCGGGGCCTGTCATCCGGCTTCCTGGCCAGCAAGGGCGAACGCTTCGGGCCTGAGCTCAACGCCCAGCGCGGAGCCTCGAATGCCGCCGTGTCGCAACTCCGGGATACGCTGACCCGTTCTGCCGAGGCCGCGAAGCAACCGTCCATGGCCAAGGCCCTGGCGGCCCTGGAACCCGTGCTCTCGGGGCTGGACGGCCAGCGCGCCAGCGTGGACGCCAAACGCCTGGAAGCCCGCGAGGCCATCGGGTCCTATACCCAGTCCATCGACAAGGTCCTGGGCGGCTGCTCGGTCATACTCACCCTGGCCGCAGGCAGCGGCATGACGCGCCCCGCGGCCGCCTACGTGGAGCTTCTGCGCGGCAAGGAGGCCGCCGGGCAGGAACGCGCCCTGCTCAACGGAGCCTTCTCCGCCGGTCGCTTCACCCCCGAACTCTACAAGGACTGGCTCTCGCGCTTGGGCGTGCAGGATGCCCACCTGGGCTCCTTCGCCACCCTGGGCGGCGACCAGGCGACCAGCCTCCTCGCCTCGCGTACTGAAGGGCCAGCCAAGGAGGTGGATGCCTTCCGGGCCAAGGCCTTCGCCAACCAGGCCAAGCCCGCCCTGGAGGGCGACCCCCAGGCGTGGTTCAAAGCCTCCACGGTGCGCATCGACGCGCTCAAGGCCGTGGAGGACGCCTGGTCGTCCAGTTTGACGGAGCGCTGCACGGGCGTTCTCGAAAAGGCCCGCGGCGCCTTCTTCCTGAACCTGGGAGCGGCCCTGGGCGTGGCCCTGGTGAGCCTGCTGCTGGGGTGGTTGGTGTTCCGCAGCATCACCGGCCCGCTCCTGGGGGCTGTGGACTTCGCCCAGCACGTGGCCTCTGGGGACCTCGGCGTGTCCATTGATGCCAAGGGCGGCGACGAGGTGGCCGCCCTGCGTCGCGCGTTGGGGTCCATGCTGGAGACCATCCGGGCCATGATCGACAAGGCCGAGAAGGCCATGCAGGAGGCCTCCCGCGAGGCGGAGCACGCCCGCGAGGCGGCCCTGGAGGCGCAGGAGGCCACTGCCAGGGCCGAACGCGCCAAGAGCGAGGGCATGGCCATGGCCGCCGACAAGCTGGAGGGCGTGGTGCTGGCCGTCACCACGTCGTCGGAGCAGCTGGCCTCGGAGGTGGAGCAGGCCAGCGGCGGGGCCTCGCTGCAGTCCGCCCGCATGGCCGAGACGGCCACGGCCATGGAACAGATGAACGCCACGGTGCTGGAGGTGGCGCGCAGCGCCTCGGCAGCCGCCGCCACTTCGGACAAGGCCCGCCAGGAGGCCCTGAACGGCGCGAAGGTGGTGCGCGAGGCCATGGTCGGGATCACCCAGGCCAGGGACCAGTCCCTGGAACTCAAGCGCGCCATGGGCGAGCTGGAGGGGAGCGCCCGCGACGTGGGGCGCATCCTCTCCGTGATCTCCGACATCGCCGACCAGACCAACCTCCTGGCACTCAACGCCGCCATCGAAGCCGCCCGCGCGGGCGAGGCGGGCAGGGGCTTCGCGGTGGTCGCCGACGAGGTGCGCAAGCTGGCCGAGAAGACCATGCAGGCCACCAAGGAAGTGGCAAGTTCCGTCGGCGGCATCCAGCAGGGCGCGGCGGACACCATCCGCAACGTGGAAAGCGCCGTTGCGCGCATCGAGAGCGCCACGGCGCAGGCCGACCTTTCCGGCAAGGCCCTGGAGGCCATCGTGTCCCTGGTGGACGAGGCCTCGATGCAGGTCAGCTCCATCGCCACGGCCTCGGAAGAGCAATCGGCCTCCAGCGAGGAGATCAACCGTTCCCTCGAAGACGTGAACCGCATCTCCATGGAGACCGCCCAGGCCATGGACCACTCGGCCCAGGCCGTGTCCGGTCTGGCGGCCCAGTCCAGGACGTTGCGCGGACTCATCGGGGAGCTGCGGGCCAGCTAGCGCCGCGCGACCCCGGATTTTACGGCAAGCAGAGAGGCCGGGAGACGTTGCTCGTCTCCCGGCCTTTGCTTGATGACAACCCTCGCGGACGGGGTTGGCGAGAGCCGTATACTGGCGCAACGGCCGCCCCCGGTCGCGTTGTCGTTGCCTGCCGCGCGCCGCCAGGGCGTGCGCCCGTCAGGCCAGGGCGCGTCGCCCGCCGTGGCCGCCGCCCTCGCCCTTCATGTTCTCGATGAGGTTCTTGAGCACGAGGCTCTGGTTGGCCAGTTCGCCCACTGCCTGGGCCGACTGGCGCATGGCGTCGGCCGTCTCGGTGGAGATGCGGTTCACGTCCTCGATGGAGCGGTTGATCTCCTCGCTGGCCGCAGACTGCTGTTCCGATGCCGTGGCGATGGAGCGCACCTGGTCCGCCGCCAGCTCCACCAGCCGGACGATCTCGGCCAGGGCCTCGCCGGACTGGGCCGCCAGGCCCGTGGCCTCCTCGATGGCGTGCACGGCCTGCTCGGTGTTGTCCTGGTTTTTCTTTGCGCCCTGCTGGATGTCGCGGATGGCGTCGCCCACGTCCTTGGTGGCGGTCATGGTCTTTTCCGCCAGCTTGCGCACCTCGTCGGCCACCACGGCGAATCCGCGCCCGGCCTCGCCCGCGCGGGCGGCCTCGATGGCGGCGTTGAGGGCCAGCAGGTTGGTCTGATCCGCGATGTCGGAGATCACGCCCAGGATCTGCCCGATGCCCTCTGCCTGGCGTCCCAACGATCCCATGTCCTCGCGGGACTGGTCGGCGTTTTGCTTCACTTGCCCGATGAAAGTGATGACGCGTCCCACCACCTTGGCCCCGGACTCGGCCCTGTCGCGGGCCCGGGTGGAGGTTTCGGCGGCCTGGGAGGCGTTGCGGGCAACTTCCAGGACGGTGGCGTTCATCTCCTCCATGGCAGTGGCCGTCTCGCCCACGCGGTGCGACTGTTCCTCGGAGCCCCGGCTGGACTGTTCGATCTGGGCCGAAAGCTCCTCGGAGGCGCTGGTGACAACTTCCACCACGCCCTCAAGCTGGGTGGCCGCCTGAAGCATGCCCTCGGCCTTGGCGCGTTCGGCCTTGCGGGTGGCCTCTTCGGCCAGGGCAGTGGCCTCCCTGGCGGCCTGGGACTCCCGGGCCGCTTCGGCGCTCTTGGCGTCGGCCTCGGCGATCTTGGCCTTGAGGGTGTCCACCATCTTTACGAGCACGCCGTAGACGCCTCCCTGGCCCCGCACGGGCTTGAAGCGCACGTCCAGGTTGCCTGCGGCCACCTCGGTCGAGACGCTTTGCAGGTAGCCCGGGTCCTCCCCGAGCTGGGAGAGCACGTTGCGGATGAGCGCCACGGCCACGACGCAGCCCAGGAGGACGGCCAGGGCCAGGAGCGTGATGACGATGGAGCGGCCCAGGCTGTAGGTTGCCTCGGTTTCCTTCCGCGCGTCGTCGGCCCCCTTGGCGTTGATAAGCTCCAGCTGGTGCAGGTGCTCCTCGAGGACGGCCATCACTTTGGAGGAGTCCCCAGCGATGATGGCCTGCGCCTCGCGGGTCTGGTTGCGTTTGGAGAACTCGATCAGTTTGTCGTGCAGGCCCATGTAGTTCTTCAGGTCGGCCTGGAAGCGAGTGAACACGCCGCGCTCTTCCGGGCTGCTGATGAGCTTTTCGTAGTCTGCGAGGGCTTTGTTGAGTTTGGCCAGGGTGTCGTCCAGGCGCTTCTCGTAGGCGCGCATCTGGGCTTGGTCCTCCGTGAGGGCGTGGCCCATCTCGATGCGGCGGAACATGTTGATGTTCCCCTCGATGCCAGCCAGGGCCTGGATGCTGGGAAGCCAGTTGCCGGTGATGTCCCGGGTGTCCTGGGCGAGGTCCGCCATGGCGTAGATGGAGTACCCTCCCAGCCCGGCCGTGAGCAGCAGGATCAGAGCGAATGAGGCGGAGAGCTTCTTGGACAATTTCATGCGACACCTCCGGGCTGGCGCGCTGGCCCCCGGAGACTGCTAGGCGGCGCGGGTGGGTAGAGTTTGCGAGGAATGCTTCGTGAAAGCCGTGAGGCTTCTATTCGACATCTTTCATGGAGAATCTATTGTACAGAAAAAAAAGAGAGTATCAAGAACAATTCTGTGAAACGTGGAGGAGGCACTGCCGAACAGGGTCAAGGGGCGGATGGAGCTACGCCAGGGAGGACGGCCGAGGCTTTGGCGCGAAGGCGATCACGGGCCTGGGCGTTGGCAGGGTCGTAGCCGAGCACGGCCAGCCAGGCCTGACGGGCCTCAGGGGCATTGCCCCGCGCCTCCAGGCGGGCCGCCTGGCGTCCGAGGGCCTGCACCAGCAGGGCGCGGCACGCGGCGTTGGCCGGGTCCAGTCCCAGAGCCTGTCGCCAGGCATTGAGGGCCAGATGCTCCTGTCCCAGGGCCATGTAGGCCTTGCCCGCCAACTCCAGGGACGTGACGGAACGGGGGGAAAGCTCCAGGGCCAGTTCAAGTTCCATGCGCGCGTTGGCAGGCAGGCCCAGGCCCAGGAAGGTCTGTCCCAGGGCCGCGTGGAGCTGGGAGTCTTCCAGGGACAGCGCGGTCTCCTGGGCCTTGGCCAGCAGGGGCTGGGCCTCGCGGTCCTGGCCCTGGGCCAGCAGGGCGCTGGCCCGGCCCAGGAGTCCCCAGCCGTTGGCCGGGTCTTTCGCCAGTGTTTCGCGGAAGGCCGCTCCGGCGGCCAGGGGACGTTCCATGGCCAGCAGGACGAAGCCCTGCCAGTTGCGGGCCAGCAGGTTGCCGGGTTCGCGCGCCAGCAGCGCATCAAGGGTCTGCAGGGCCTGGGCCAGGTTGCCGGAGGCCGCGTCGATCTGGGCCAGGCGCACCTGGGCGAAACCGCTGCCGGGGTCCTGGGCGAGCGCCTCGGAGGCGGCCTTGCGCGCGGCCTCCAGGTCGCCCCGGGCCTGCCACTCCTGGGAGTCGAAGAGCGGCACGAGGATGTCCCGGGTCTGGGCGTGCGCGGCGCAAGGGACCGCCAGCAGGGCCAGGGCCAGGCAGAGGGCCAGCGCTCGCCTCACCTCGGGCGCTCCTTGAACCGGGCCATGGAGGCCAGGTCGTCGGCGTACTCGCGAGTGAGGCGGTTCACCTGGGCGATGTTGACCTCGAAGAGTCCGGCCATCACGGGGTCCAGGAAGCGGTGGGCGCTGCGGGTGATGCGCGAGGCGAAGCCCCTGCGCGGCTTGTGTTCGCCGCCCATGCCGGGGTCGAAGAAGGCGAGGCCGCGTTCGATGGCCCATTCGATGGGGGCGTAGTAGCACAGCTCGAAGTGCAGGAAAGGGACCTCCTCGCGCGCTCCCCAGTAGCGGCCGTAGAGCCCGCCGCCGCCGTGGGCCAGCAGGGCCAGACCGACGGGCTCGGGGTCGCCCGGGAGAAAGGCCGCCGAGAAGACCAGGAAATCGTGCAGCGCGGGGTCCGCCAGACCATCGAAGAAGGCCTGGGGCAGGTATTTGCAGCCGAACTCCCCGAATTTGTCGTTGGTGGCGTCGTAATAGCGGTGCATGAGGCGAAACCAGGGGGCCGGGGCCTGTCCGGCGGGCACGATCTCCACGCGCACGCCGGAATCGAGCAGGCGCTGGCGCTCGCGCCGGATGTTCTTGCGCTGGCCGGCCCGGAAGCGTTCCAGGAAGTCCTGGAAGTCGCGGTAGTTCTCGTTTTCCCAGAGGAAGCCCTGGTGTTCCCAGAGGGGCAGACCCTGGGCTTCCAGGACGTCCGCGAAGGCGTCGTCCAGGAAGAGGGCGTGCACGCCCGTGAAGCCGTTCTCCCGGGCCAGGCGTTCCATGGCCCCGAGCATGCCCCGTATCAGGCCGTTGCGCTCCATGCCGGGCAGGGAGAGGAAGCGGTAGCCCGCCACGGGGGTGAAGGGGCTGGCCGCCAGCAGCTTGGGGTAATAGGGCTGGTTCACGCGCGCGGCCAGTCCGGCCCAGAGCTGGTCGTAGACGAATTCGCCCAGTCCGTGCCCCTTGAGATAGAGGGGCGCGGCCGCCACCAGGGCGTCGCCCGCCGAGACGGCGCAGTGCAGGGGCATCCAGCCGTTCTGGAGGCTCACGGCCCCGCTGCGCTCCAGGAGGTCCAGCCATTCGTGGCGCATAAAGGGCGGGGCGTCCTGCGTCAGGGCGTTCCAGAGGAGGGGGTCGAAGTCGCGCATGGAGCGCCGGAAGGAGGCCGTGAGGCTCTGGGCGGGCTGTGTCATGAAGGCTCCGGAAAGGCGGGGTGTTCCGGGGCGGGCGGGTACGGACCTACCCCGGAACGCGGCGTCGCTTATTGCTGGTACTTGCGGCGGCAGTACTGGTCGCACCAGTCGGTGGCGTTGCCCACCACGGCGGCGCAGTCGGTCATGACGTTTTCCATCCAATAGGCCTTGTCCTGGGCGTTGCATGCGGCCACGCAGTCCTTGACGCCCTGGAACTGGCGGGAGACCGCCTGGGCGTAGCCGGAGCAGATGGGGCCCGAGTCGCAGTCCTCGGCATAGCCGAACTCGTCGTTGCAGAACTCCTGGAACTCGTCCAGGGACATCTTGGGAGGGTTTTTGCAGCCGGCCAAGAGGATCAGGGACGCCGCGGCGAGAAGCGAAACGAGGATCGCGCGCATGGTGATCTCCTATTTGATGTTGGCCCAGGCCTGTCCCTTGTCCAGGAACAGTTCGATTTCCACGGCCTTGCAGATGTCGATGTCCTTGACGGTGTAGGCCAGCTTGTCGCGGACCACGTACTTGAGGTCCCACTGGCAGTTGCCCCTGTCGTGGGGCACGGCGATGTCCACCTTGCGGCCGTTCTTGAGCTTCCACTTGTCCAGGAGGTTGGGGCCCCACTGGCCGGAGCCAGCGGGGGCCAGGAAGATGCCCTTTATCTGCTGGTTGACCGAGTTGATGAACACGATGCGCTTCTCCGCGGCCAGGGCCTGACCGGCCAGGGCCAGGACCAGGAGAAGCGGTACGACGAACTTTCGCATGATGCCTCCGGGGGGTTAGGGGGTTTCGGAGGCCTGCTCCTCCAGGGCTTTGGCCCACACCAAAGCCTCGCAGTAGGAGCTGGCCACTTTCACGGGGTCCAGGGACAGCCGGGTCGTGAGTTCGTCGAGTCGGGACCAGTCGCCCGTCTCGAAACAGCGCGCCAGGTGAAGCCAGGGGGTGAAGCCGTTGTGCTTGCCGCTCAGGGCGTCCTTCACGGCGTCGTCCAGGGGGAGTTGGTCCACCAGTTCCGGCATGGGGGTGTCCAGCATGGGCTCCAGCAGGGAAAAAAGGCCCATGAGGAAGAGCGTGTCCGGAGTCACTCCCCCGGGGGCCAGGCCGGACGAGGCGCGCTCCAGGAAACGCGCCCGGATGGTGGAGAGGTAGGGCAGCTCCGAGGGCTTGCCCTTGGGCAAAAGCTCGGAGAGCACCACCATCAGGAGCCAGCCGCGCACCTTGCGCCAGCCCAACAGATTCAGGGCGTGGCGGATGGAGCTGACCTTCTGGCGCGCCGAGAAGGACGCGGAGTTGATGAACGTGAGCAGGCGATAGCTCACCGACACGTCGGATTCGATGACCCGGGCCAGCTCCTCCAGCGCGTCCTCCCCCTTGCCCAGGGTCTTGTGGATGGAGAGGCGGGCCAGGCGTCCCGTCGGGAGCTTGCGGCCCGGCACGATGACGGGCCTGGCGAAGAAGAAGCCCTGGAAGAGGTCGAAGCCCAGGTCCTTGGCCCGGCGCAGGCCCTGGTCGTCTTCCACGCCACGGGCCAGGAGTTGGCGTCCGGGCGTCTTGAGGGCGCGCGCGGCGTCGGCCAGCCGCTGGGGCGTCTGTCCGGCCAGGTCCAGGCAGACCACCCGGGCCAGCTCCAGGAGGGCGGGGTCGCAGGCGTCCGGTTCGAGGGAGTCCAGCATCAGGGTGAACCCGCGCGAGCGGGCCTTGCGCAGGGTCTGGAGATAGCCCTCCCCGGCGTGGCGGCGCGGCTTGATGATCAGCGCGGTGCTCTCGGGCGGCAGGGCTGCGTGCAGGTCCGTGAGGAGCGAGCGCTCCGAAAAATGCACGATCGCCTTGCGGTCGGGCTTGCCCGCCCCAGCGGGCGAGGCCAGCGCCGAGGAGAGCACCAGCAGGGAGGCCGCGTCCTCGTCGGAATAGTCTCCGGTGTCGTCCTCGCTGCCGCTGCGGTAGAGCAGTTCGTAGCCGAACACGGAGGTGTCCGCCCGGAACACGGGCTGGCGTGCGAAAAAAGTGTCCACGTAGAGCGTGGGGGCAGACTCGGCAAGGGGCATTGGGCGCGGCGCCTCCGGGTGTTCCTCGCTAGGTATCGCAGGCGGGCCGCCCTGTCCATTTGCCGGGGGCCGTCCGGCGGGGAAAGCGACGGCGCGCGGGGGCCCGGGGTCGGCGCATCAGAGCTCCCTGCGGCCCTTCGCCACGTGGCGCAGCACGTCTGAAAGGGAGAGCTTGCGGCTGGAGGGACCGGCGCGCAGGTAGAATTCCTCCTCCTTGCCGCCCTTAAGGATCACGGGCTCGCGCGAAGGCGCGCAGCGCACCAGGAGGATGCGCCTGCCCCGGCAGGAGCGCATGCCGAAAGCCGCCAGCCCCAGGAACTCAATGCCCACGTGCTGGGCGAAGAGCGAGGTGAAATGGCGCAGGAGGTGGTCCTCGTTCTCGAAGCCGTCCGGTTCCAGGCCCAGGGGTTCGCCCTGGTCGTCCACGCCCACGGCGAGCACCCCTCCCGAGGAATTCATGAAGGCCGTGATGGCCTTCATGGAGGCCATTTCGATCTCCTTGCCGGGGCGCCCCGCCGCGAGATTGAAGCGCAGGGTGGACTTGAACTCAAGGGTTTCGGACTCCCCGGCTGCCAGGAGGGCTTCCACCTCTGCCTCGGCCTCGAAAAAGGCCTGGGCGCGCCGCTTGCGGCCCCGCGCGGCCACGGCCAGGGATGCCAGAAGGAGCACGGCCATGGCCAGCCCCGCCCCGGCGTAGAGGGGCGCGCGGTTGCCTCGGAAGAGCAGCTCGAAGAGCGCCCGGCGGGGCAGGGCCATTCCCGCCAGGGTGCGCACATCGTCGTCGCGCAGGGCGTTCACGGCGGCCCACCACTCCTCGCCGTCGCGCGTGAAGGCGAAGGCCTCGCCGGAGGGTTTACCCGCCGCGATCCAGGCGGTCAGGGCCGATTGCAGAAGGGGATCGTCCAGGGCTTCCGGTCCTGCGAAGAGGGCCTCGCCGTCCGGTCCGGTCGCGCCCGTGCCCAGGGAGGCGCGCAGGGCCTGCCCGCCGGAGGTGAAGAGCAGGGCGCGCGCCCCTTCAGGCAGGGCCTGGTCCAGAGCGGCGCGCAGAGAATCCAGCGAGAAGCTGAAGGCCAGCAGGGACGCGTCGCCGCCGGCCCCGGCCGGGACCAAGGCCGAAAGGGCGTGGCCGGGCAGCCCGGGCAGGCGGTGGGCCCAGGTCCAGGCGGGCCATGCGGGATGCCCGGGGGCCTGGGTCGAGGCTGCCTCGGCCAGGAGATCGCCCAGGGCCTTCATGTCCGCTGCCGACGCGGCGGGGATGGCCGCGCCGCCCGGGCGCGTGCGCTCCCACACGCCTCCTGCCAGGCCGGTGGCCGGGCGCAGGAAGGTCAGGGCATCCTGGCCGTCGCGGCAGGCCATGGCCAGCACGCCAGAGGCGTCGGTGAGGACGGCGCAGGCCAGGCCCGGTTCGTCGGCAAGGGCCGTGCGCGTCACGAGCAGGGCCTCGGCGGGCGTGCGGCCCCCGCCCGACTGGGCCAGGAGCTTGCCCGTGGCCTGGAGCGCCGCCAGGGGCGGGGCCAGGAACATTCCCAGGGCGTCGCGCACGGCGCGGCTCTCGGAGAGGGTGACCTGCTCGGAGAACTCGCGGCGCAGCTTGTCGTACTCCAGGGCGGCCAGGACGCCCGCGGAGACCACCAGGACCAGGGCCGCCAGGGTCAGAAGGCGTGCTTTGCCGGGGGACACGCGGGGCTAGCCCTGCCGTGGGGCCGCACGGCGCGAGCGCCCGTGGAGAGCGGCCAGCCCGGCCAGCCGCTGGGCCAGCGCGGGGGAGAACTGCTCCGTGGTGACGCGCCAGGCCCAGTTGCCCCTGGCCACCGAGGGGGTGTTCATGCGCGCGGAGGCGTCCAGGCCCAGGGCGTCCTGGAGAGGGGCCACGGACAGGCGGGCCACGCTCATGGAGGCCAGGCGCAGGAGCTCCCAGGGGGCCTCGGCGGGGGCCAGGGAGCGCCCGACGTACTCCTGCAGCGACTGCCTCCCGATCTCTCCGGCGTCGTGCAGGAACCAGCCCCGGGCGGTGTTGTTGTCGTGGGTGCCGGTGTAGGCCACGCAGTTCTCCACGTGGTGGTGGGGAGCGTCCCGGTTTTCGCCCACGTCGGGGCCGAAGGCGAACTGGAGCACCTTCATGCCGGGGAAGCCCATGGCGTCGCGCAGTTCGCGCACGTCGGGGGTGATCACGCCCAGGTCCTCGGCCAGGATGGGCAGCACGGGGAAGTGGGCCAGCAGGGACTTGAAAAAGGCCTGGCCCGGGGCATCGACCCAGCGGCCCTTGACGGCGGTCTTCTCCTCGGCGGGAATTTCCCAGTAGCCCGCGAAGCCCCGGAAATGGTCCAGGCGCACGAAGTCGAAGAGGCGGAAGTTGTGGGCGAGGCGTTTGATCCACCAGGCGAAACCCGAGGCCAGGTGGGCGTCCCAGTCGTAGACGGGGTTGCCCCAGCGCTGGCCGGTCTCGGAGAAGTAGTCGGGGGGCACGCCCGCCACGAAGAGGGGTTCGCGGTCCGGGCCGAGCTTGAAGAGTTCCGGGTTGGCCCAGACGTCGGCGCTGTCCTGGGTGACGTAGATGGGCGCGTCGCCCACCACGAGGATGTCGCGCCGGGCGGCCTCGGCCTTGAGGGCGCTCCATTGGTCGTGGAAGAGGTGCTGGACGAAGGCTTCCTTGAGCACCCGCCGGTCCAGGGCCTGGCGGCGTCCGGCCAGGGCTTCGGGGTCGCGGTCGCGCAGGGGGGCGGGCCAGCGTGTCCAGGAGAGGCCTCCCAGGGCGTGCTTGAGGGCCTTGAAGAGGCAGTAGTCGTCCAGCCAGGAGGCCTGTTCGGCGCGGAAGCGGGCGAACTCCGGGCGCCGCTCCAGGGAGGCGGCGGCGCGCTCGAAGGCCAGGTCGAGCAGGCGTTCCTTGAAGGCCGCGGCCTGGGGGAAGTCGGCCCGGGCTGGATCGTGGCGGGGCATGCTGCCCAGGTCGTCCCGGTCGAGCCAGCCGTCCCTCACGAGGAGCTCAGGGCTCAGGAGCAGGGGGTTGCCCGCGAAGGCCGAGTCCGACGAATAGGGCGAATCCCCGATGAAGCTGGAGGTTGGGGTGAGGGGCAGGATCTGCCAGACGGACTGTCCGGCCTCCACGAGGAAATCGAGGAAATCCAGGGTGCCCGGTCCCATGTCGCCGACGCCGTAGGGCGAGGGCAGGCTCGTGACATGCAGAAGGATTCCCGCGCCGCGTCTGTGCATGGCGTTCTCCCGGTGAGTTCAGCCCTTGGGGGCGGTGTCGGCGGCCTGGGCGATGCGGCCCGTGAAGCTTTCCATGAGGGACAGGCAGTTGCGCAGCACGGCGGTGCGTGCGCGCTCTGCCTTGTCCTTGCGGGCCAGCGCCTGTTCCACGGCCTTGCGGGCCAGTGCGGTCTGGCGTTCCAGGCAGCGCTCGGCGCGCTCGGGGCTGATGGCCCCGGCGGCCGTGAGATAGACCAGGGCGGGCGCGAAGGGCAGGTCCAGGCGTCCGTTGCCCCCGAGGCTCTTGAGGATCTCGGGGAGCGTGGGCATGGGCCGGAAGGCCTCGGCGGCCACGCGGTAGTAGGGCAGGAAGAGGGAGTCGCGCCGGATGGTCTCCTGGCGTCTGGCGAGCAGGGCCAGCGCTTCGGGATCGGTCAGGCTGCCTTCGCGCCAGATTTCGGGGGCCTGGGGGGAGAAGTCGCAGGGCAGGCGCGTCTCCAGGCCCGCAAGGGGCACGTGCTGGAGCATTTCCGGGAAGAGGGGGTCCAGGGGGAAGACGCGGCAGCCCAGGGGGCGGCGATCGTAGATGGAGCAGGTGTCGTCCGGGGCCAGGGAGGGGCAGCGGGCCTGGCCCGCATGGAAGTCGCCCAGGGCGGCGGCCCCCACGGTGACGAAGGTGGCCAGGCGTTGCGTGCCCGAGGGTGCGCGTCCCACGCGGAACACCAGATCGCGGCTGGCGTCCATGGCCAGCTTGTCCTTGCGGAAGGCCAGGGTGGTGAAGAGATCCTCGTGGGTGATGGGCAGGACCGGGCGGTTGGCGGCGAAGTCGTCCAGGTTCCAGGTCTCCATGGAGAAGACCAGAGCCAGGAGGAAGGACTCGTCGTGGTCCAGGGCCTCCGCCAGGCCCAGGGGGATGCTGGCGCGGCAGCAGCGGCCGCAGCGGGTGCACTGGAAATGCTTGGATGCCATGCGGGGCGACGCCTTTGGGTTCGGGTGAGCACGCTGCCGGGCCATGCGGACCGGCGCGCGCATTGTGGACGGGGAAGGCCCGTGCGTCAACAGCGGGGTGCGGGTCAGGCGGCGGGGTCCAGGGGGGCGTCGCCCAGGGGCAGCTCCAGGGTGAAGCGCGCGCCCCGGCCTTGCGCGGAGTCCAGGGTCATGCGCCCTCCGTGGCCCTTGACCACGATGAAGTAGGAGACCGAGAGGCCGAGCCCCGTGCCCACGCCCGGGGCCTTGGTGGTGTAGAAGGGCTCAAAGGCGCGGCGGCGCGCTTCGGGGCTCATGCCCGGGCCGTTGTCCTCGAAAACGGCCTGGACGCGGCCGGACAAGGCTCGCAGGCGCAGGCCAATGCGCGGCCCTTCCGGGCGGGGCGGGGCTTCGGCCATGGCCTGGGCGGCGTTGCGCAGGATGTTCAGGAACACCTGCTCTATCTCGGTTTCGGTGCAGGGCACGGAGGGGAGGTTGGGTTCAAAGTCCCTGTCTATGGTGATGCGCTTGAAGTCGTAGCTTTTCTTGAGGTCGTAGTCGTTGGCGGCCAGGGAGAGGGCCTTTTCCAGGATGGCGGCCAGGTCGCAGGGTTTGCGGCGCGACTCGCTGCTGCGGCTGAAGTCCAGCATGTGGCGGATGATGCTCGCGGCGCGCAAGGCGGCGCCCTGGATGTCCTGGACGAACACGTCAAGCTGGCGGGCCTGGAAGTAGCGGGCCACGAGGCCCATGTCCACGCCCACCTCGCGGGCGGCCTCAATGTTCTTCGGGTGGTCCGGGCGGGTGCGCTGCACGAGGTTCTGGGAGGCCTGGACCACGATGCCCAGAGGGTTGTTGATCTCGTGGGCGATGCCCGCCGCGATGCCGCCCACGGAGAGCATCTTTTCGGTCTGGATCATCATCTCCTGGATTTTGCGGGCCTGGGTGACGTCGTGCAGGAGAATCATGAGCCACAGGCCGGACTCGCTCTCGATGATCTGGCCGGAGACGGAGACCCTGAAGGTTTGCCCGTCGTTGCGGCGTCCCTCGAACTCGCGGTCCACGACGCGTCCCCCGCGCAGCACGTCGGCGTGGAAGGCATCCAGCCGGGCGCGGTCGATCTCCGGTTGGATCTGGGGAATGGAGCGCCCCAGCACCTCGGAGGGCGCGTAGCCCGTGAGGCGGGTGTAGGCCTCGTTGACGGCGAGCACGGAGAGGTCGTTGGCGTCCAGGAGCAGCGCTGCCTCGGGCGAGAGGCGAAAGAGCATGGAGAAACGCTCCTCGGAGCGGCGCAGGTTGGCCAGCACTTTGCGCAGCGCCCCGAGGGCAAGCGCAACCAGGGCAAGCGTGCCCAGGGCCACGCCCACGTTCACGGCGGCCAGGTGGTTCACCGGGGAGAGCACCAGGGCATCGTCGGCTTCCACGGCCAGGATCCAGCCCGTGATGCGGTTGATCTTGGCCAGGCAGATGCGCGTGACGCCCTGTCGATCGAAACGCACCAATTGGTTCGAGTCCGCCCCGTGGACGATCAGGGGGACGAAGGGGTCCGGCTGGAAGGTTGGCTGATCGCCCTGAGGCGGTGCGGCCAGCACGCTGCCGTGCTTGCCAAGGATGAAGCCGACGCCGAGCCCCCCCAGATGCGGCAGGGCCAGGATGTCCCGGGCGAAGGCGGCGGTGTCCCGGATGGCCACCACGACGCCGCGCACGGAGCCGTCGGCCGCGCGCACGGGTTGCGAGGCGACAAGAATGGGCCGTGCGGTCACCCGGGAGGTCTCCACCGTCTCCAGGGCGGGGCGGCCCTCGCGTGCTTCGCGGTAGTAGCGCCGGTCGGACACGTCCAGGGTCCCGGCCAGGGCGGGGTTGGAGGCCAGGACGATCGCGCCTTTCATGTTCATCAGGTAGAAGCGTTCGAAAACGCCGTCCTCCACCAGGCTTTCCAGTTTGCGCCGGGCGGCCGCCCGGGCCGAGCCGCCCAGGTAGCTTTCTTCCAGGGCCAGCAGGAGCACGGGCTCCTGGCTCACCAGGCGGGTCTGGAAGATCATTCCGCGCACCTGCACGTCCACTTCGTGGTCCAAGAAGTCCAGGCTCTGGAGAAACTGGGTGCGGGCCAGCGCTTCCACCGTCTTGCGCGTGTGGGAGTAGGCCAGGGCTGTGCTGACCACGGCCCCGGCGAACACGGCAAGCAGGACGGCCAGGAACTGGCGGTCCGAGGCAAGGCGGCGGGTGAGCGCGCCACGCAGCCCCTTCATCGCACCACCACCTCGCCAGCCTCGATGAATTCGTAGGGGATTTTCAGGCCCAGCCGCTCGGCGGTGCGCAGGTTCAGGAAGACGATGCCCTGGTCGTTGATGCGCACGGGGAGCGTTCCGGCGGCCACCCTGGTCGTGAGGATCTCCCGCACCATGCCGCCGGCCAGGAAACCCTGCTCGTGCCCGGATTCCAGCACGCCCGCCAGGTGTCCGTGGTCGCGGGAGAAGTCGGTGAAGCCCAGGGTGGGCTTGCGCACAACCGTGTCGTTCCAGGCGGCCACCTGCTCAGGCGGGACCACCAGGCCCGTCTCCTCGTCCACGAGCGAGTGGTAGAGGCCCAGGGCAAGGGCGTCGGCGCGCTCCTGGAGTTCCAACACCTTGCGTCTCCAGGCCTGGAAGGTCGCCACCTGTTCCACGGCGGCCAGGCGCACGGCGAAGGGGCCGTTAAGGCGCTGGTCCTCGCGCAGGTCGTCCAGGACGAAACCCGCCGATTCGGATTCGTCCAGGAGCAGGGCCACGGAGCCGACGTCCGGGAAGAGCTGGCGCAGGAAGGCGAAGCCCTCGCGGAAGTGCCAGCGCTCCCGCACGCCGGAGACGTTGGCCGCCGGGTAGCCGTAGAGCGCCAGGGGCGCGTTGACCCCGCAGAAGATCACCTGCGGCGAGGCGCGGCCCTTCAGGAAGGGCTCCACCAGGTAGGCCTGGGCAGGGTCGTCCACGGCCACCACCACCTGGGGCCGCCGCGCCTCGATGCGGGCCAGGGCTTCCCGGGCCACACGCCGGAGGTTGTCGGGGTCGGGCTTGCGCTTGGCGTCCAGGTAGAAGAATTCGATGACCACGTCGAGCCCGCGCAGGGCTTCGCGCAGGCCCTCGTTGATGGTCCGGGTCCAGACGTATTCCTGGTTGTAGCTTTGCACCACGAAGACGCGCAAAGGCGTCTCCGCCCTGGGCGTCTGGGCCGGTGAGGGTGCGGCGAGGCACAGAAGAAGTCCGGCCAGTACGAGCGCCGGGACGGTGGAGGACCGCCCGTTGGGAGACATGGCTGCTCCTTGTGCTGCGATGGCGGAATACCTGATGCTTTATTGAGTATACGCCCGGCGGGGTGAATGTAAAGCGGCGCGCCACGCCCGGGCGTCAGGGCCGGGCCGGGGCGATGCAGGCCGGATCGGCGATCCAGCCCTCGAAGGCCAGCATGGCGGGGTCCACCCGTTCGGGGCCGGGCATGCCCCAGCCCTGGGAACGGCGCTCCCAGGCCCAGGCGGCCTGGAGGGCGCAGAGCGCGGAGTCCAGGGTGTCGCCGGTGGCGTCCTCCAGGGCGCGTTCGCGCACGCGCGGGGCCAGGACCGTCCGCAGGCCGTAGCGGGCGCGGCAGGCCGGACCCTCCAGGGCGTCGAGGATGCGCGCGCGGGCCTCGTGGCGTGCCCGGGCGGGTTCGGGCCTGTTGTTGGCGCGGTCGGCAGCCTCGGCCTTGTAGGGGGCCTTGCCTGCCATCTCGCGCACGAAGAGGCCCGGGTAGGCCTCCACGGCGGTGAGGGGGCAGTCCGTGCGGCGCTGTGGGGCCACGTCGAAGCCGTGCTTCAGGAAGAGGGCGGCCCCGGCGTGGAACATGCGGGCCACGGGGGTGTAGTGGAGCGTCTGGGGGCTTTGGGCGCGGGCGGCCTCGTCGGCCAGGCGTTTGTGCTGCTTGTCGCCCTTGGGCCGGGGGGCCTTGTAGGCCTCCAGGAGGGCCGCGAAGTCCTCCCGTGAGAGGTCCGCGAGCCTGCGCGCGAAGGGCTCCCAGGGCGCGGGCCAGGACATGTCCGGGAAGAGGGGGTGCGGGCCGACGAGGACCTTGCGCGAGAGGGAGAAGGGGAAATCGAACCCGGCCACGGCAGTCCCCCCGGAGAGCAGGTGCGCGGCCAGTGCCTCGAAGGCCCGATCGCCCGGCCCCTCGAACACGGTCAGGGACTCCACCGCGAGCACGCCGCCCTCCAGGCACGCGTCGGCGCAGACCAGGGGCTTGGCCCGGGCCGGGGTGCTGGTGAAGTCTATTCCGTGGATGCGCATGGTTCCCCTCCCGCCCTGGGGAAACGGCTGGCCCAGCGGCATGACGCCGCCCAGGAGCCCTCCGCCGGACGGCGCTTGCGTGAGCGCGTCCCATCCTCACACGCGTTTCAAGAAGCCCCCTTGCAACGCTTCTAGCAGCGCACGCTGGCGGCCAGTCCGCCCTGGGCGGTCTCCTTGTATTTGGCGCACATGTCGCGCCCGGTCTCGGCCATGGCGCGCATGGCCTGGTCCAGGCCCACCATGTGGTGGCCCGGGGTCTCGGCGGCGGCGATCTGGTAGGCGGCGTAGGCCTTCACCGCGCCCATGGCGTTGCGCTCGATGCAGGGGATCTGCACGTAGCCCTGCACCGGGTCGCAGGTGAGGCCCAGGTGGTGCTCCAGGGCCGTCTCGGCGGCGTTCTCCACCACGGCGGGCGAGTGGCCGTGCACCTGGGCCAGGTAGGCGGCGGCCATGGCCGAGGCCACGCCCACCTCGCCCTGGCAGCCCACCTCGGCCCCGCTCACGGAGGCGTTGTGTTTGGCCAGCATGCCCACCAGGGCGGCGGCCAGCAGGGCCTCGCGCTGGTCCTTGCGGAACACGCCCGCCGTGGGCCGCAGGTTCTTGGTGACGTAGAGCACGGCGGGCAGCACGCCCGAGGCCCCCGCCGTGGGGGCCGTGACGATGGTGTGGCCCGAGGCGTTCTCCTCGGCGGCGGCGAAGGCGCAGGCGCACAGGGCCAGGATGGGGCGGTCCTGCTGCTGGGGGTCCTGGCGGTAGCGCTCGAAGAGGGCCTTGGCCTTGCGGTGCAGGCCCAGGGGGCCGGGCAGCACGCCCGAGGCCTCCAGGCCGCGCTCCACGGCGTCCTCCATGGCGCGCATGATGCGCTCCAGGCCCGAAGCGATCTCCTGGGGCGTGCGCCCGGTGAGCGCCGCCTCGTTGGCCAGGAGGATCTCGGGGAGCGAAAGCCCCGTGGAGGCGGCCAGGGCGCGCAGGTCGGCCATGGTTTCGTAGGGGTGGGGCGGGGCCTGTCGCTCGGGGGGCGTGTCGCCCTCCCACTCCACGAAGCCGCCGCCCACGGACCAGGCCTCGCGCTCCAGCAGGGCGTTGCCGTCCGCGTCCAGGAGCCGGAACACCAGGGTGTTCGGGTGGTGCTTGGGCAGGGTGAGCAGGTCGAAGACCACGCAGTCCTCGGAGACGGGCAGCGTGATGGCCCCGAGTTTCAGCTCTCCGGCCGCGAAGGCGGCCATGGCGTCCAGGATGTCCGGCGGGCAGGTCTCGGGGCGGTTGCCCAAAAGCCCGGCCAGCACGGCGCGCAGGGTTCCGTGGCCGCGCCCGGTGGCGGCCAGGGAACCCTGGAGCGTCACCTTCAGGCCGCGCGCCAGGGCCAGCCGGTCGGCCGGTAGGCGTGCGGCCTGCTCCATGAAGTCCGCGGCGGCGGTCATGGGGCCGATGGTGTGGGAACTCGACGGCCCCGGGCCGACCTTCAGAAGCTCGAACACGGACGTGGTGACGGGGCACATGGGCCGGGCGTCGCCGGGCAGGGGGCGCAGGGGCATGGGAAACCTCTATTTCTTCTTCTTTGCGTCGGGGAGCCTGGCGGAGACCCAGGCCGCCGCCTCGTCGAGCCAGCGGGCCTCCTTGACCGAGAGGATCCAGCCCAGCAGGCCGAGCACGATGAACTTCCACCACGGCGCGAAGGAGGCCGCGGCCACGTCCAGGTAGCTGAGCACCGGCTGATGGACCAGGTAGATGGCGTAGGAGGCCCCCGAGAGCCAGAGCACGCCGGGCCTTTCGCCCCAGCGGGCGGCCTGGGGCAGCGAGAAGAGGGCCAGGAAGAGGGCCAGGGTCCAGGCGATGCCCGCGAACCAGGGCGTGGGCAGTCCGACCCAGGGGGCGGCGAGGCAGTAGGCGCAGGCGCTGAAGATCAGGCCGCCCAGTTTGGCGTCGGCCAGGAAGGGGCGGTCGGGGTCCTGCTTCCAGAGCTGGGCCATCCACATGCCCATGAGGAACTCGGGCAGGCGCGAGGGCAGGTTGAACGAGGAGAGGAAGGCCAGCGTGCCGCCCAGGCCGTCGGGCGAGGCCTTGCCCCAGAGCTTGACGAACTCCGTGAGCGTCCACAGCGCGAGGGTGGCCGCCACCGTGACGCGCTCCAGGCCGTAGCGCCGCGTGACCGTGAGGATCAGCGGCCAGGCCAGGGTGAACTGGAAGAGCAGGCCCAGCCACCAGTAGGCCGCCGTGTTGGACATGAAGGACTGGGTGCGCAGCGGGTCCAGGAAGAGCAGGTGCCAGAGGGCCGGGGGCAGCCAGTCGCCGGGGGAGGTGATGCGGTAGACCACGGCGTTGCCCAGCACCACCAGGAGCACGGCCAGGTAGTAGTGGGGGCAGAGCCTGGCCAGGCGCTTGGGAACGAAGTCGCGCAGGCGGGGGATGGGCGCGGGGTTCTCGCCCACGTAGGGCAGGGCCAGGAGGAAGCTGGTCATCACGTTGAACACGGCCACGCCCAGGGCCAGATCCACGAAGAAGTGGCCCAGGATGGTGCCCGCGTAGGCGTCGCGCAGAGGGCCGATGCCCTGGAAGAGGTGGTGGACGAAGATGCCGACCATGGCGGCGGCGCGGATGAAGTGCAGCTGGGGAATCTCACGCTTCACGGAGGCCTCGTCGGATGGGGTTTAGAGAAAACGGATCACGGCCAGGGTGAGGTCGTCCTGGGGCGGCGCCGCGCCCAGGAAGTCCTTCCAGTCGGCCACCACGGCGTCGAGGATCTCCTGGGCCGTGGCCTGGGCGTTGTCGCGCACCACCTGGCGCAGGCGGTCCTTCCCGTACATGGAGCCGTCGGGGGCGAATCCCTCCCAGAGGCCGTCGGTGCCCAGCACGGCGATCTGTCCGGCGGGCCACTGCTTGAGGCGTCCGGGGAGGTAGGCGCTCTCCTGGTCCACGGCCAGGGGCAGGCCGCGCCCGGCTAGTTCGGAGAAGGCGTCCTGGGCGGGGTCGTAGAGGATGGCGGGGTCGTGCCCGGCGCGGACCCATTCCACGGTCTTGGCGCGTGGGTCGATGACCAGCATGAAGAGCGTGATGAAGTGGCCGCTGCCCGCCACGTCGCGGGAGAGGTGGCGGTTGAGGGTGGTGACGATGCGCGAAGTGTCGGAGAGGCACAGCGCGCCCTGGCGCAGAAAGCCCCGGGCCGAGGCCATGAGCAGGGCCGAGTCCACTCCGTGGCCCGAGACGTCGGCCACCACCACGGCCAGGGAGTCGCCCGCCAGTTCGAGGAAGTCGTAGTAGTCGCCGCCGGTCTGGCCGGAGTAGGAGGCCGTGGCGGCCATGTCCAGGCCCTCGCGCACGGGGATCTGCCCGGGCAGGAGGCTGCGTTGCACGGCCTTGGCCTGCTCCAGGGCGTTCATGAGTTCCGTGCGGTGTTTGAGGCCTTCGATCATGGCGTTGGTGCGCGCGGCGATCACCCCGAATTCGTCGGCCGTGGCCACGGGGATGCGCCGGGAGAGGTCGCCCTTGCTCACGGATTCCAGCACGCCGGTCTGCTCGGCCAGGAGCCTGCGCAGGTTCTCGGCGTAGCGCACGATCAGAAAGCCCACGCCCGCCACCAGCACGCCCGTGACGTACACCACTTCCAGGGTCACCGAGCGTTTGGCCTGGGCCAGGGCGGCCGGATCGGCGGCGTGCATGGCCAGCCAGTCCACGCCGTTGGCCAGGATGAGGGTGATGAGCGCGGCCACGAAGACGGCGGAGCTCACGGCCACCAGGGCCAGCTTGCGGGCCATGGGGTGCACGGACTCGGGCGGGGTGCGCCAGTTCTTGGTGCAGGCGCGGTCGATGATCAGGCGCTGGCGGGTGATGGCAGAATCCAGGGCCAGCAGGAAGGCCAGCGCGCCCATGCCCACGAAGAGCTTGAAGCCGCTGAAGGGAGGAAAGCCCAGGGCCAGGGTGTTGAAGAGCCCGGCCAGCCCCCCGGCGGCGAGGCCCAGGGCGAGGTCCAGCAGGAACTGGCTGCGCGGCTGGCCGAAGATGTCCGCTCCTTCCACCAGGGCCTTCTCCAGGGGGACCCTGGCCAGCAGGACCACGGCGGACGCGGCGAGGACGATGGCCCCCAGGTGCACGGGGGGCAGCGAGTCCATGAAGGGTCAGACCCGGCCGCCGTAGATGGCCAGGAGCACCGACCCCAGGAGGTATCCCGCGCAGAGGCGCAGGGGGAACGACTTGTTCATGGCCCGAGGTTATCCCATACCCGTCCGGGTGGAAACACGAAACTGCCCCGGCGCGTGCCGTTCGCATCCCGTTGACGTGCGGGGAAGGACCGGCTGTTCGCGCCTGTCCTCGCGCGCGCAACGCCGCCTCCGGTCCGGCGTCCCGCCCGCGTCCGCCGCCGCGCGTTGTCCGTCCGCTACTTGCCGAAGGGGCAGTGGGGGAAGGTGCAGCGCTTGCAGTCCATGCAGAAGCCGCCGTGCCCCATGCGCGCCAGGAGCGCGCGCGTGACGGGCACGCCCGCCAGCACCCGGGGGAGCAGGAGGTCCAGGCTGGTGGTCTTGTGGAAGAGCGCGCAGGCCGGGACGCCCATGACGGGGACGTGGCCGATGCGCCCCACCAGGGTCATGTTGCCGGGGAGCACGGGCATGCCGAAGATGTGGTCTTCGAGCCCGGCGTCCAGCAGGCCCTGGAGGGTCACGTCGCCGGGGTCCACGCTCATGCCCGCGGTGGTGAAGAGGAAATCGCACCCCGCGTCGAGCAGCTCGCGCACGCCCCGGGCGATGGATGCGGCGTCGTCGGGGGCGAAGCGGGTCTCGGCCAGTTGGGAACCCAGGGGGGCCAGTTTGGCGGCCAGCACGGGGGCGAACTTGTCCTCGATGAGCCCGGTGAACACCTCGGTGCCGGTGATGAGCGCCCCGGCGCGCGCCTTGCGCAGGGGGCGCACGCTGGCCAGGGGTTCCCCGGCGGCCAGGCCCAGGGCGTCTTCCAGGAGTTCGCGGTCGATGTAGAGGGGGATGGCGCGCACGCCGCCCACGGGCTCTCCGGCTTTCACGAGGCTTGCGTCGTGGCGCAGGGAGAGGGCCACGTCGGCCAGGGAGTTCAGGGCGGCCAGACGTTCCACGTCGATGTGGAGGAGGCCGTCGCGGGAGGCCAGCAGGGTGATCTTGCCTTCGCGGGGGGCTCCGGCGGGCTCGATGCCGGAGGAGTCGCACACGGCCCCGGCCAGGGCGGTGGCGGCGTCGTCCTCGTGCACGAAGGCCTCGTCGCCGGAGGCGGCGTCCTGCACGTAGACGTGGAAGCGCCCCATGCGCTGAAGGCGGCAGAGGTCGCCCGCGTCCAGGGTCTGGCCCTTGACGAAGGCCGCGCCCTTGGAGCGTCCGGGCTCCACCAGGGTCATGTCGTGCAGGGCCTGGCGGCCCACGGCCTGCTCCACGGGCACGGGGGTGAGGCGCGGCCGGGCCTTGGTCCTGGCCAGGGGGGACTGCCCGGCGCAGCCCAGGCAGACCGGGCCGTGCATGGCCGGGTAGGCCTCGGCGCAGCGCGGGCACACGGCGATGGCGCCCTTGGGGCGCTTGCCCAGGAATTCGGGGGTCACCTGGGCCTCGCGCAGGGTGAGCAGGGACTCGCCCGCCTCGAAGATATCTTCCCGGAGCCGGTCGGAGTCCTGGTCCTTCTTGGGCTTGGTCTTGAGGAACCAGCCCGCGATTTCCGGCCAGGAGGCGAAGGCGGCGGGGTCCAGGTGGGCGCGGAAGCCTTTGCCGGTGTATTTGTCGTAGAGGGTCAGGGCGTAGCGTCCCAGGTCCTTCACGCGCAGCCAGCCGTTGCCCAGGGTGCAGGGGGTGAAGAGCTGCACGGCGTCGGGCAGGCAGGCCCCGGTCTCGCAGAGGGCCTCGAAGAGCGTGCCTTCGGGCAGGTGGCGGCGCGCGGCGTCCACCATCATGCCGCCCACGACCACCCCGGGCGCGGCGTAATTGTGGAAATCCACGATGCGCTGGAGGTAGTCCTCGCGCGAAAGCCCGCAGTACGTCCTATCCATGAGCATGATCCACCTCCGAGAAGGGCTTGACCGGCCAGGGGAAGGTCTCCTCCGCGCGTTTCAGGGCGTAGGCCTCCACGTCGGCGTGCCAGCGCTGGAAGGCCAGGGCCAGCTCGCGGCCCAACTCCGAGAGGGCGAAGCCGCGCTGGCCGCGCGTCTTCTCCACCAGGCCTCCGCCCACGATCTCCTCCGTGGCCTTGAGCCGCCCCCAGGCCGCCCGGTAGGACATGCCCATGGCCTTGGCCGCCTGGTTGAGCGAGCCCGTCTCGTGGATGCGCAGCAGCAGCTCCGCGCGCCCCAGGCCAAGGAGCATCCCCCCCGGGGTTTCCAGCCAGAGGTGCAGGCGCAGCGTGGGATTCACCTTGTCCATGAGCAGTCCCCTTCTATGCCGTTTCTAACATATGTGTGCTTCAGCTAACAGAATTGAAGGCCCCGGGCAATCCCTGTTGACCGATTTCGCGGCGCGGCGTACCCCCGCTCGACCGTGAACGTCGATCTCGCAAGGCCCTACCGCTCCATCTGGGCGCTCACCTGGCCGCAACTCCTGATGATGGTCTTCCAGTTCCTTATCGGGGTGGCGGACGTGGCCGTGTGCGCGCGCATCGGGCGCGAGGCCCAGGCGGCCATGGGCCTGGTGAGCCAGGCGATGTTTCTTTTCCTCACGGTGGCCATCGCGGTGTCCAACGGCTCGGTGGCGGCGCTCACGCAGTCCCTGGGGGCGGGGCGGGCGCTGCGCGCGGCACGCTACGCGGGGCTGTGCCTCTTCTCGGGCCTGGGCCTGGGCGTGGCGGTGTTCGCGGCGGGCTTCGGCCTTGAGGGTCCGTTCCTGAAGCTCCTCAACGTGCCGGGGGAGATGCTGGCCCCCACGCGGGAGATCCTGGGCATCTTCCTTTGGCTCCTGCCGGTGAACTACCTTTTCCTGGTGTCCAACGCGGTGTTGCGCTCCCACAAGATCGTCATGGCCCCGCTTCTGGCGGTGGGCGTGGGGTGCGCGGTCAACGCCGTGCTGGACTACGGTCTGGGCCTGGGCCTGTGGGGCCTGCCCGCCCTGGGCGTTGCCGGAGTGGCCTGGGCCACGGTGGGCTCCATGACCCTGGGGCTGTGCTGCAACCTGGTGTGGCTGCGCCGCGCGGGCATCCTCTCGCGGTCGATGCTCGCGCCCTGGCGCTGGACGCGGGTGGCCTGGCGCTACGTCTTCCGCGTGGCCTGGCCTTCGGGGCTCATGCAGGTGGTGTGGCATTCGGGGTACACGGTGCTCCTGGCCATCGCGGGCGGGCTGCCCTCGGGGGGCGTGGAGGCCCTGGCGGCCTTCGCGGCGGGTTCGCGCGTGGAGTCCGGCATCTTCCTGCCCGCCTTCGCCTTCAACATGTCGGCCTCCATCCTCGTGGGGCACGCCCTGGGCCAGGGCAACCCGGCCGAGGCCCGGCGCATGGGCTTTAGGGTGCTGGGGCTGGGGGTGGCGGCCATGAGCCTCATGGCCCTGTGCCTGTGGCCCTTCCTGCCCTCCATCTCGGCGGTCTTCGCCCCGGACGCGGGCGTGGCGGCCGAGGCGCGTCTCTACCTGGTTTACAACCTGCTGGCCGTGCCCTTCACCTGCACCGGGATGATCCTGGCGGGCGCTTTGACCGGGGCCGGGGCCACGGTGTACAATCTCATCGTGTTCGGGGCGTCCATCTGGGGCGTGCGCCTGCCCGTGGCGTGGTGGCTGGGATGGCGGGCGTGGGGCACGGCGGAGGGCGTGTGGCTCTCCATGCTGGTCTCCCAGGTGTTCCAGGCCCTGGCCCTGCTGGCGGTGTACCGCTTCAGGGACTGGGCGCGTTTTTCCATGATCAAGCCAAGGACGGAGCGTGAAAAGAGCCTTTGAACCCCTTGCGCTGGGCGGGCGCGACGAATACCTGGCGCGCCTGGCGCGCTGCCCCCAGAAGGTCTCGGACTACTCCTTCGCCAACCTCTGGGGCTGGTGCGAGGAGTACGGCCTGGAGTGGAGCTTCGGGGACTCCCACGTCTGGCTGCGCCAGACCAGGCCCGAGACCGTGTACTGGGCGCCCGTGGGGCCGTGGGAGACCGTGGACTGGTCGCGCTGCCCCACCCTGAACGGGGGCGGTTCGTTCATCCGCGTGCCCGCGCGCCTGGCCGACATCTGGAGCGAGGCCCTTCCCGGGCGCGTGGAGGTGAGCGAGGCCCGCGAGCACTGGGACTACGTCTATCTGGTCTCGGAACTCTCGGCCCTCTCGGGCAACCGCTTCCATAAAAAGAAGAACCTTCTCAACCAGTTCACCAAGAACTACGCCTACGAATACCATCCCCTCACGGCCGACTGCATCGAGGAGGTGCTCCAGATGCAGATGGAGTGGTGCGTCTGGCGCGAGGCCGAGTGCGACGCCACCCTGGCCGCCGAGAACCGGGCCATCGCCCGGGTGGTGAAGGACTGGGACCGCCTGCCCAACCTGCTGGGCGGGGCCGTCCGCGTGGAGGGGCGCATGATCGCCTACACCGTGGCCGAGGCCCTGGACGACTCCATGCTGGTGATCCATTTCGAGAAGGGGAGCAACGGCTTCAAGGGCGTCTACCAGGCCGTGAACCAGATGTTCCTGGAGCACCAGGGCCAGGGCTTCACCCACGTGAACCGCGAGCAGGATCTGGGAGACGAGGGCCTGCGCAAGGCCAAGCTCTCCTACAATCCGGCGCTCTTCCTGGAGAAGCGGGCCGTGCGCGTGCTGGCCTGAGCGGCAAGGCCGGACCGACGCGGCCCTGACCGGCAGGGTTTGTGCAACCGTGTTCCCGCCCCGGCGGGGACGAACCCGGCAAGGCGCGCCGCGTCTGGTGCGCCGGGGAAAGGACAACCGGGCGCGGAACACGCCACTCGCGCCATGAGGAGAAAATCATGACATATCGTGCAATCGCCCTGACTCTTTTGACGGTGCTGGCCCTTTCTGCCTGCGCCGACGACCAGACCATCCGCAAGCGCGACGTGGGCATCGTGGCGGGCGCGGCGGGCGGGGCCATCGCGGGCGGGGCCATCGGCGGCAACGACCCGGCCGGACGCGTGATGGGCACCCTGGCCGGGGCCATCATCGGCGGCGCGGTGGGCGGCTACCTGGGCAGCGTCTGGGACGACTACGACCGCCGCCAGGCCGCGAGCGCCCTGGAGAACAACCGCGACTACCGCGCCACCACCTGGCGCAACCCCAACACCGGGCGCGAGTCCACCATGCAGCCCGTGCGCACCTACTACGACCAGGGCGCGCCCTGCCGCGAATACACCCAGACCGTGATCATCGACGGCCGCAAGGAGACCGTGCGCGGCACGGCCTGCCGTCAGGCGGACGGCACCTGGCGCATCAACAACTGATGGTGGGACTCAAATCCGTCCATGCGGGTTGTCGAGACAAGCAGACAAAACCATTGATTTGAATTTTGAAAAACAGGTTCTTGTTTCTCGACATGCCACACGAGAGGCGCGATGTTGAGCAATGAAAGGATTTTGGCCGTTTGCTTTGAACATCCGTGCGGACAAAGCGTGAGGAAGCGACTCGGGCGGGGTCTTCGCGTGGCGCGGTCATCCCGCACGGAGTGATACCGCGCCCGCACGGCCCCCCCCCACGAGGGGCGGGGCTCGCCACGCAAAAGAACCGGCCCGGCGGCTTTGGAGCCCCGGGCCGGTTTTGCGTGCGTTTCCGGTCGATCAGGTGACCGGCCCCGGTGTCGGCGACGCGGGCCGCCTCCCGGTTCGTGCGGCCAGCGGCCCGGTGGGGCAGGGCGGACGCCTGTCGCATCCTACTCCGGACGGAAGACCACCACGCCAAGGGGCGGCAGGGTGAGGGTGAGCGTGTGCGTCCGGGCGTGGCTCTCCTCGTCCTGGGCCGTCACGGCCCCGGCGTTGCCCATGCCGGAGCCGAAGTAGTGCCGCGAGTCGGAGTTGAGCACCTCGCGCCAGACCCCGCCCCGGGGCACGCCCACGCGGTAGCCCTCGCGGGGGATGGGCGTGAAGTTGAAGCAGGCCAGGAGCATCTCGGAGGGGTCCTTGCCGAAGCGCAGGAAGGACAGCACGCTGGCCTCGGCGTCGTGGAAGTCCACCCATTCGAAGCCCTTGTGGTGGAAGTCGGTCTGGTGCAGGGCCGGGCATTCCCGGTAGAGGGCGTTCAGGTCCC
This sequence comes from Fundidesulfovibrio magnetotacticus, assembly GCF_013019105.1. NCBI lineage: Bacteria > Pseudomonadati > Thermodesulfobacteriota > Desulfovibrionia > Desulfovibrionales > Desulfovibrionaceae > Fundidesulfovibrio > Fundidesulfovibrio magnetotacticus. Next base: position 149,852 of record NZ_BLTE01000005.1, on the reverse strand, counting down.
TGATCCAGTCGCGCATTCCGGCGTGGGCGGGATCACCCAGGAGCGCCCAGTCCACCTGGGCGTCGTGGTTCCACTCGCTCCACTGGGCCACCTCGCCGCCCTGGAAGAGGAGCTTCTTGCCCGGGTGCGTCCACATGTAGCCGAAGAGCAGGCGCAGGCCCGCGAATTTCTGCCAGTCGTCGCCAGGCATCTTGCGCAACAGCGAGCCCTTCCCGTGCACCACCTCGTCGTGGGAGAGCGGCAGCACGAAGTTCTCGTTGAAGGCGTACCAGATGGAGAACGAGAGCGCGCCGTGGTGGTATTTGCGGAAGACCGGGTCCTTGGTGAAGTAGTTCAGGGTGTCGTGCATCCAGCCCATGTTCCACTTCATGCCAAAGCCCAGGCCGCCGATGTAGGGGGGGCGGGAGACCAGGGGCCAGTCGGTGGATTCCTCCGCGATGGTCTGGATGCCGGGGAAGCTCGTGTAGGCGGCCTCGTTGAGGCGGCGCAAGAGGTCGATGGCCTCCAGGTTCTCCTTGCCGCCGAAGCAGTTGGGCACCCACTCGCCCTCCTTGCGGGAGTAGTCGAGGTAGAGCATGGAGGCCACTGCGTCCACGCGCAGGCCGTCGGCGTGGTAGCGGTCGAGCCAGAAGAGGGCTGAGGAGATCACGAAGGCGCGCACCTCGTGGCGGCCGTAGTTGAAGATGCCGCTCTTCCAGTCGGGGTGGTAGCCCTGGCGCGGGTCCTCGTGCTCGTAGAGGTGCGTGCCGTCGAAGAGGGCCAGGCCGTGGCCGTCGGTGGGGAAGTGGGAGGGCACCCAGTCCAGGATCACGCCGATGCCCGCCGCGTGGAGGGCGTCCACCAGGTCCATGAAGTCCTGGGGCGTGCCGTAGCGGCTGCTGGGGGCGAAGTAGCCCAGGGTCTGGTAGCCCCAGGAGGCGTAGAAGGGGTGCTCCATCACGGGCAGGAACTCCACGTGGGTGAAGCCCATGTCCGTGAGGTAGCCCGGAAGCTGGCGGGCCATCTCCTGGTAGGAGAGGGAGTCCCAGGTGTCGGGATGGCGCTTCCAGGAGCCCAGGTGCATCTCGTAGACGGACATGGGCGCGTCCAGGGAGCTGGCGTCGGCCCTTCCGGCCATCCAGGCGGCGTCCTTCCACTGGTGGTCGAGCTTCCAGACCACCGAGGCCGAGCGCGGCGGCACCTCCCAGGCGAAGGCGAAGGGGTCGCCCTTTTCCAGGTGGCGGCCGTGATGGCGCGAGGTGATGTGGTATTTGTACACCGTGCCCTGGCCCACGCCGGGCGCGAAGCATTCCCAGATGCCGGAGCCGTCCAGGCGGGCGCTCATGGGATGGGCCTTGCGGTCCCAGCCGTTGAAGTCGCCGATCACGGAGACCTTGCGGGCGTTGGGGGCCCACACGGCGAAGAGCGTGCCCTCCATGCCGTCCACGGTCATGGTGTGGGAGCCCAGCTTCTCGTAAAGGCGGAAGTGGGTGCCCTCCTTGAAGAGGTAGATGTCGTGGTCGGTCAGCAGGCTCACGCCGTGGAGGACGTTGGGGGTCATGGGGGCTCCTGGGTGTCTGGCGATCGCCCGATCATAGGCCAAATGGACGGGGAGGGAAAGGGGGCGGCCTCAGGGGCGCGACCAGGCGGGCACGAAGCGTCCGGCGTGGCGCAGTTGGCGGTCGAGCCCGCGCGCGCCGGGCAGGCGCTCCTCCAGGGCGCGCCAGTAGGCGGGGGAGTGGTCCAGGTGCAGGGTGTGGGCCAGTTCGTGGGCCAGCACGTAGTCGGAGAGTTCCGGTGGCAGGAAGAGGAGCCGGGCGTTGAGCGAGATGGTCCCCCTGGCCGAGCAGCTGCCCCAGCGGGAGCGCTGCAGGCGCACCACGCACCCGGCGTGGGGCAGGTCCAGGCGGGCCGAGAGGGCGTCCAGGCGCGGGGGTAGCTCCCGGGCGGCCTCGCGTTTGAGCCAGGTCCTGAGCGCGCGGGCCACCAGTTCGCGGTCGGCAAGCGCGCCCGAAACCTCCAGGCTGACAGGCCCAGCGGCGCGCACCCGCACCGAGCCGCTCCCGTCCGGTCCCGGGCGGTAGCGCACGGTCAGCTCGCGCCCCACGGCGCGAAGCGACACCCCGGCCGGGGGCAGCAGGGCCTCCGCGCGCTGGAGCGCCACCCGCTCGAGAGTGCGCGTCACCCACTCCAGCCGCTGCGCAACGATCTCCGGCACGAGTGCGGCGTCGAATCCCACGGGCACGCTCACCACCAGCCCGTCGCGCGGGGTGACCACCAGACGCACCTGCCTGGCCCGGGCCGAGACGCGCACGCGGTAGTCCGGCAGGGGCGGAAGCCCGGAAGGCGGGATTGTCCTGGAGGCGTTCACGGAGGGATTCCTGATCATATGTTGGACTTGCTGTCAAAAGGGGCTTGCCGTATGCTGAAACAGCCAATTGACAGCATTGTCAATGATTCTTGCCCCACCCGGAGTACCCCCATGCCGTACCCCTTCTCCGCAGCGCGCATTTCGGTCAAGCTGGCCGGAAGCAGCCTGATGTTCGCCTTGCCCATAGCCCTGCTCACCTTCTTCACCGTTCGCGGTCTCGACAAGGACATCGACTTCGCCAGCATGGAAATCAAGGGCAACGCCGTGCTGCGCCCCATGATCCGCCTGCTGGAAAGCCTGCCCGACGGGGGGACGAGACCGGCCGCCGTGGACCAGGCCTTCGCGGACCTGGGCAAGGCCATGTCCCTGCACGGCGAAGCCCTGCTCTTCACCCCGGCGGAGCTGGCCAAGCGGGGCCGCGAAAAGCAGGCCCCGCCCAGGGTGGAGTCCGCCTGGCGCGCCCTGCGCGGCAACACGCCCGCACCCGAGGCCCTGGACGCCCTGACGGCCGACGTGCGCGTGATGATCGCCCACGCGGGAGACATCTCCAACCTGATCCTCGACCCGGACCTGGACAGCTACTACGTCATGGACGCCGTGCTTCTGGCCCTGCCCCAGACCCTGGACCGCACCGCCAGGGCCGTGCGCCAGGGGGCTGAGCTGGCTGCGCTTCCCGAGTTGGGGCTGGCCGAGCGCAAGCTCCTGGCCGTGCAGGCGGCCATGCTGCGCGAGGCAGACCAGGAGCGCATCGAGGCCAGCCTGAACACGGCGCTCAAGGAGGACGAGAACTTCTACGGCCGCAGCGATTCGCTCCAACGCGCCGTGCCCGCGCGCCTCAAGGCCTATTCCGAGGCCGCTTCGGCCCTGGCCCAGGCCCTGGAGGCCCTTTCGGAGGGCAAACCCGCCAAGCCCGCCGAGATCCGCGCCCTGGGCGAGCGGGCCATGGCCGAGAGCATCCGGCTGTGGACCGTGTGCTCCGCCGAGTTGGACGCGCTGCTCGAAAAGCGCATCGCCGACTACCAGTCGCGCAAGCTGCGGGCCCTGGGCCTTTCTCTTTCGGCCCTGGCCGTGGCGGGGCTTCTGGTCACGTTCATCTCGCGCGGCATCGTGCGCCAGCTGGACGCCATCCGCGCCTTCGCCCGCCGCGTGGCCCAGGGCGACCTGGACGCCAGGCCCCAGGGCCGCGCCACCGGGGAGCTGGCCGAACTGGAGAACGACCTGGCCGTGATGGTCAAGGAGCAACGCGGTCGCCTGGGCTACGCTCAGGGGCTCCAGAGATCCTTCAAGGTGCCGCTCCTGGTCGCGGACAACGAGGCCCGGGTCACCTTCACCAACCGCGAACTGCTCGACTTCATCGAGGTGCAGGGCGAGCCGGAGGACTGGCTGGGCCTCACCGTGGCCGAGTTGGTTCGCAACGACGCTACCAAAGAAACCGTGATGAGCAAATGCCTGAAGAACAACGTCTGCGTCTACAAGGCGGAGATCGAGTTCGTCACGCGCAAGGGCAACCACCGCGTGGCCCTCGTGGACTCGGACCTGCTGCACGACCTGGACGGCAACGTCCTCGGCGTGGTGGGCGTGCTCTCCGACATCACGGACATCAAGCGCCACGAATCCGAACTGCAGAAACGCAACGACGCACTGGCCCTGGCCGTGGAGTCCTCCCAGGACATCGCCCGGGAACTGAACCAGGCCATGCGCCGCCTGGCCGAGCGCATCGCCCAGGCCGCCGAAGGCGCGACACACCAGAACGCGCGCGCCACCGAAACCGTGGGCGCGGTCTCGGCCATGACCGACTCGGCCCACCACATGGCCGACCTGGCGGGCGAAGCCGCCCTAAGCGCCGAGGACGCCAAGGGCGCGGCCCAGGAGGGCGCGGGCCTCGTGCAGACCGCCGTGCAGGCCATCGCCGCTGCCCAGGCCCAGGTGCTGGACCTTCAGGAGAAGATGCGCGAACTGGGCGTGCAGGCCGACAACGTGGGCAAGGTGCTCCAGGTGATCGGAGACATAGCCGACCAGACCAACCTGCTGGCCCTCAACGCCGCCATCGAGGCCGCACGCGCCGGAGACGCCGGGCGCGGCTTCGCCGTGGTGGCCGACGAGGTGCGCAAGCTGGCCGAAAAGACCATGCAGGCCACCCACGAAGTGGGCGCCACCCTGGACTCCATCCGGGGCGGTGCGGCCCAGACCCTCAAGGCCACCGAGCAGGCGGCCCGCGAGATCGTGGAGTCCACGCGCCTGGCCCAGTCCTCGGGGGCGTCGCTGGAGCGCATCGTGGCCATCGTGCAGGGCGCGGCGAACCAGGCCAAGGCCATCGCCGAGGCCGCCGGGGGGCAGGCGGGGGCCAGCGCCCAGGCCAGCCGCGCCGTGGCCGAGATCGAGGACATCTCCTCCAGCACGGCGCGGGGCATGGAGGAGGCCTCCAGCGCCCTGGAAGACGTAGACCGGCAGGCCGCCAGCCTGGAAGAACTCATCAGGGGCATGAAGGACTAGACCCCGGGGCCAGGGAAGGCGCATCAGCCCTGAGCGCCCCGGTGGACGCCAGGGTGGACGCCGGAACTGCCCGGCGGGTGCTCAGAACCGGCGCGGCCCTCCCCTCGGGACGCTCAGGTTTCGCTCTCGGCGGCGCGGGCCTCGGGCACCCCAGCCTCGATGGCTTCAAGCACGGCCCGGCACTCCGTCTCCAGCGCCTCCAGCAGCTCCCGGGCCGGTCCGAGCCTGCCTGACCGGGCGGCAAGCTCCAGCTCCTCGGCCGCGGCCTTGAGCCGCACCGCCCCCACCACGGCCGCCGACCCTTTGATGGAATGGGCCTCTTCGGCCACCTCCTGGGCGTTGCCCGCCCCCCATGCCTGACGCAGCCTGGCTGTGCGCCCTGGGGCATCGCGCAGGAAGATGTCCAGAAGCGTGGCCAGGGTGCGCTCCTTGCCCCTGAACAAGCGTGCCAGCCAGGAACGGTTGAGCGCGTCCCCGTGCGCGGCGCGGGGGGGGACGTGCTCGGGCGTGCGCTCGGCCTGGGCCTCTTGCTCCTTGGGCCGGGCTTCCGGCCGGTCCGCGCGGTAGGCGTCCAGCACGCCGCGCAGTTCCTCCAGGTCCAGTGGCTTCACGAGGCAGGCGTCCATGCCCGCCGCAAGGAAGCGTTCTCGGTCACCCTTCACGGCATGGGCCGTGAGCCCCACCACGGGCAGGTCGGCAGGCGCGCCGGGCGCGCGTCCCGAGCGGATCACGCGCGTGGCTTCCAGGCCGTCCATCACGGGCATGGAGACGTCCATGAGCACCAGGTCGAAGCCCCCTTGCGCCAGGAGTTCCAGGGCCTGGGCGCCGTTGTGGGCCTCGATCACGCTGTGGCCCTCCTCTTCCAGGAAGGTGCGGGCGAAGATGCGGTTGGTGCGCTCGTCCTCGGCCAGCAGCAGGCGCAGGCCGGGCCTGGCGGGTTCGCCAGGGGGCGTTTGGGGGTCGGGGCAGGCGGCCGGAGCAGGGATGGCGGCGCTGCCCCGGGCCTCTGCCACAGGTACGCGAACGAGGAACACGGCCCCTCGGCCGGGCTCACCCCCGGCGCGGATGCTGCCGCCCATCATGTCCAGGAGCTTGCGGCAGATGGCCAGGCCCAGGCCCGTGCCGCCGAAGCGACGCGTGGTGCTGGAGTCCGCCTGGGTGAAGGTCTCGAAGATGGCCTCCAGCTTGCCGGGAGGGATGCCGATGCCCGTGTCCGACACCTCGAAGCAGAGAATTCCCCTGCTGTCCTCGGGCCAGGCGCGCAGGCGCACGTGGCCCCGGGACGTGAACTTCACGGCGTTGTTCAGGAGGTTGTCCGCCACCTGGCGCAGACGCAGGGGGTCGGCTCGCACCAGGCCGGGCAACTCCGGGGAGAGCTCCAGGCAGAGGTCCAGGTCCTTGCGCCGCGCCTGGGGGGAGATGGCCTGGGCCGCGCGAGCCAGCAGTTCGGAAGGGTTGAAGTCTTCCAGGCAAAGTTCCATGCGCCCGGCCTCGATCTTGGAGAAGTCCAGAATGTCGCCCAGAATGGCCAGGAGCGAGGCCCCGGCCTCGACCACGCCTTCCAGGAGGCCGCGCGTTTCGCCTTCGGGAACGCGGCGCAAGGCGAGCTGGGTCAGGCCCAGGATGGCGTTCATGGGGGTGCGGATTTCGTGGCTCATGTTGGCCAGGAAGTCGCTCTTGGCGCGGCTGGCCTCCTCGGCGCGCCGTCTGGCGTCCTGGAGTTCGGCCTCCATGAGCTTGCGCTCGGTCACGTCCTGCACGAGCCCCTCGAAGGACTCCACGCCTTCCGGGCCGTGCAGCACCACGGGGGTGTTGCGGATCCAGCGCGTCTCGCCGTTCTTGCGGCGTATCCGGTGTTCCAGGGGGGGCGCGGTGTCCCCGGCCATGATGGTCTCGAAGAAGCGGATCACCTTCTGGCGGTCTTTCTCGTGCACGAGGCGGGCCCAGAGCAGGGGATCGTGCTCGAAGTCCCTCGGGGAGCAGCCGGTGACGGATTCGCACCCCGGGCTGTGGGTCACGGAGGCGATGCGGCCGTTGTCCATGCGAACGGTGTAGGAGTAGTTGGTCACCGAGGCCAGGAAACGGCGGTAGCGTCCCTGCTCCGAGGCCAGGGCCGCCTCGGCGGCGGTGAGGCGCATGCGTTTGAGTCCCTGGTCGGCCAGGGTCGCGCCCAGCTTGGCGTAGAAGTCCAGGATGGGGCCCACGCGGTCCAGGGGGATCACGGGCGCTTGCGAGGCCAATTCCAGGCAGAGTTCCACGGGCAGGTCGAGGCGTCTGGCCCTCTCGCGCAGGCGCGCCAGGTCGGGGGGGGCCACGAAGAATTGGCCCAGGTGGATGGTGGCGATGGGAACGCCTTCCACCTGGATGGGGGCCGAGGCGTCGCAATAGCCCATGAAGCACTTGAAGAGCGTGTAATCGTCCGCGCAGGGTCCGTGAGGCAGCTCCCCGGCCGCCGTGCCGCGTCGGCAGACGAGCGATATGGAGGGCGCCCCCGGGTGGTGCACGGCGGTGCACTGGGAGTTCCAGCCTGCCGAGGCCACGATGCCTCCCCGGTCGTCCAGCACAATGCTCGTCAGCCCCGAAGCGTCCTTGAGGCTTTCGAGCAATTCGCTCAGCGCGGCGGCGTCCACCAGGTCCGCGAAGTGGTAGGTCACGGCCTCCCCCTGTGGATGAACATTCTACATCAACACGACAGGGCGACGCAAAAGTCAACTGTTTGAATTTGCGCCGAATGGATTGCCGTCCGCCTCAGAGCCAGCCCAGGTTCTCCAGGCGCTCCAGGAGGAGCCCCGCGTCGGCTTCCAGGAAGTCCGGCCCGGCCCGCGCCAGGCGCTCGGGCGCGGTGTCGCCGCTGGACACGGCGGCGCTGAGGGTCCCTGCCGCGCGCGCGACCTGCACGTCCTGGGGGTGGTCGCCCACCATGAGGGCCTCGCCGGGGGCTCGGTCCAGGGCGCGCAGCGCGGCCAGCACGTGTTCGGGGTGGGGTTTGACGGCGCGCACGTCCTCGCGGGCCAGCACCGCGCCGAGGTAGCGGCCGGCGTCCGGAAACACGGTGTTCACGGAGTCTCGGCTGTTGCGCGTGACCACGGCCAGAGCGACGCCCCGCCCGCGCAGACGGTCCAGGGCCGGGCGCACGAAATCGAAGAGGGAAGTGCTCGCGGCGGCCTCGCGCTCCATGTCCGCGATGAGGGCCAGGGCCTGGGCGCGGAAGTCCCGGGCGCGGCGGGCCTCCAGGCGCGCGGCCAGGGCGTCGATCCACTCCAGCGCCGGCAGGGGGCCTGGCTCGTGGACGCCGGGCAGGAAGCCTTCGGCCAGAAGCCCCACGCGGCGCTTCATGAGGGGGAAATCCAGGGCGGGGCGGGCCAGCGTGCCGTCGAAGTCGAAGACGACGGCCGCGAGGCGTGCTGGAGTGCGCATCGTTGCCTCCGGGACTGGGAGGGGTTATCAGGTGGACCCCCGGCGCGCAAGGGTTCCGGGGGCTAGACCTGGGCAGGAGGGGGGCACATGGCGGATCGAGACGTGATCGTCGCGGGAGGCGGACCGGCCGGAGCGGCGGCGGCGACCGTGCTGGCCGGGGCCGGCGCGCGCGTGGCCGTGCTGGACAAGGCCCGGTTTCCGCGCCCCAAGCTTTGCGCGGGGCTGCTCACGTGGAAGACGCTCAAGACCATCGAGCGCGTTTTCGGAACCACGGCGGCCCAGTTGGAAGCCCTGGGCGTGATCAACCACAAGAGTTCGCGCTACCGCATCCGCCACCGGGAGACCGTGCTCTCCGAGGGGCAGCTCGTCTATCCCTTCCACTTCGTGGACCGGCGCGTCTTCGACGCCTGGTGCCTGGACCGGGCGGCGGCCGCCGGTGCGGAGGTGCTCCAGGGCCTGGGCGTGGTTTCGGCCGACCCTGTTTCGGGCGTTGTCGGCGCTTCGGACGGCTCGGCCTGGACCGCGCGGCATCTCGTGGGCGCGGACGGGGCCAACAGCACGGTACGCCGTTGCTGCGGCATCGACGAGGCCCGCTTCGGTCGGGAACAGGGCATGGGTCTGGAACTCTACCTGGACCGGTCCGCGCTGGCCGGAATCCCCGGCCTGCACGAGGACGTCGCCGCCGATTTCCCGACCATCGCCTCCGGATTCATCGACGCGGGCTATTGCTGGAGCTTCCCGCACCGCGACGTTGTGGTGCTGGGCATCTGCGGGCTCTACCGAGGGCGTCCGGCCGGGATGATCAGCCGTTGCTTCACGGACTTCCTGGATTTTTTGAACGTGCCCCAGGCCTTGCGCCAGAACGTGAAGGGCCATCCGCTGCCCTACGGCAACTGGCTGGAGCGCCCCCTCGCGGGACGCGCCCTCCTGGCCGGAGACGCCGGGGGGCTGGTGGAGCCCTTCTTCGGCGAGGGCATTCATTATGCCCTGCGCACCGGCGAGATGGCCGCACGGGCCTGCCTGGGCGGTCTGCGCGGCGCGGGTGAGCCCGGGGCGGCCTATCAGGCGGATCTGGAGCGGGAGATCTTCCCCGAGCTTGTCTGGTCCAAGCGCCTGCGCACCGCGCTCTACTGGCTCACGCGCTTGGGCATCCTGGGGCCGGTGAGGCTCTTCCTGGGCGGCGGCGGCACGAAACTCCAGGAGATGGTGCACGGCATGCGCTCGTTCCGCCTGTGCAAACCTCTGGACTGTCACGGACCCTGGCGCTGAGGCAACGTCTGGCGCGCCCTGCGGGCTTCCGGCCGCCGTGCCCCGCCGCGCCCCATGGCCGCGGCGGGCGTTGGCCGTGACGTTCTAGGCGCGCACGAAGGTCTTGAAGAGCACCGACGAGGCGAGCATCCCGGCCGCGTGGAACATGGCGTCGAGGATGTCCGCATCCTGCCAGCCCAGGGCGCGCAGGGCCTGGATGTCCCGGGCGTTGGCCGAGGCCGGGTCGTCGAAGGAGCGCAGCACGAAGCGGAAGAGCGCCTCTTCGCTCTCTTCCAGGGGCGTTTCGGCCGCGCCGGTGGGCAGCCCGGCGATCTCCTGCTCGTTGACCCCCATGCGGCCGAGGATGTCCCGGTTCAGGGCCTCGCAGGCCAGGTGGCCGGTCTTGGATGCGATGGCGAATCGGATGGAGGCCAGAAGCCCGGGCGAGAGCCTGGGGTGGCCCATGAAGTAGCCGATCATGGCCGTCTGGCGTTCCTGCAGGTCCGGGCTGGCGGAAAGCAGGCGCAGGGGGATTGGCGCCCCGAAGTTCTTGAAAATGGAGTAAGCCTCGGCCACCTTGCCCTGGGCCTTTTCGGGATCGACGGTTTCGAGCAGGAACATGGAGCCTCCTGGACCGGCACTAGTAGACCGGTCGGCTAGTTGTTGATCCAATAAATCATCACGCCAGAAGTTTCGAGAAAACGAAAGCCCTGCAGCGGTCCAGTGGTTCGGCGCTCTTTTCCACCTTCATGCGCAGGAGCGCTCCCTCCATTGCGTCCAGGATGAAGGCGGCCGTGGCGTCCGCGTCCAGGGCCGGATCGAGTTCCCCGCGCTCCTGGGCCTGGCGCAGAAACGTTGCGTAGAAGCGCGTGACGCCGTCCAACGCCTGCCGGATGCGCCCGCGCATGGCCGGGGAGAGGTCGCTCATCTCCAAGGCCAGGTTGCCGATGGGGCATCCGGCCTCGCAGTCTGCCTGAATCCTCTGGTCGCGCCGGTGTTCCATGAAGAGCCGAAGCTGTTCCAGCGGCGGCCGTGGGTTGGCCTCTAGGAAGGCGAGCGCGTCTTCTTTCAGACCCTGGGCAATGTGGTCCACCAGAGCGATGCCGAAGTCTTCCTTGGACTTGAAGTAGAAGTAGAACGAGCCCTTTGGAACGCGGGCCGCGTCCAGAATCTCTTTGAGACCCGTGTTGTTGAAGCCCTGCCGGTGAATGAGCGGCGCGGCGGCTTCCAAGATGGCGCGGCGTGCGTCCTTTTGCATGGCGACGATAATAGACCGGTCGTCTAGCTTGGTCAAGGAGCAAAAATACCGTTCGACGGGGAACGTCGGTCGGTTCAAGCCGGGCACGGTGGAGGCCTTGAGGCCGTGAGCCAGGTCGGGGGACTGCCGCAGGCGGGTGCGTGACACTGTATGGGCAGGAGGTGAAAGCCCCTCCCCGGGGCGCTGTCCCGGGGAGGAGCGGCGAGGAGCGGGCGGATGGGAGACGCCCGCGCTTCGTGAGGTGACGTGTCTAGCTGTTGAGTGCTTCGTAGACCTTGCCCACCAGCTTCTCGGAGGGCGTAAGCGTCTTGGCGCCGGGGGACCAGCGTGCGGGGCAGGCCTCGCCGGGATGGGTGGACAAGTAGAGGTTGGCGTCCATCTTGCGGCCGAGTTCCTCGGCGTTACGGCCCACGTTGTAGAAGTTCACCTCGGAGCCCACGAGCACGCCGTCGGGGTTGATGATGAAGGTTCCGCGCAAGGCCAGTCCGGTGGCCTCGTCGTAGACGCCGAAGTAGCGGGAGACCTTGCCCGTGGGGTCGGCGGCCATCTTGTAGCGCACTCCGGCCATGAGCTTCTCGCTGCCATGCCAGGCCATGTGGGCGAACTTGGTGTCCGTGGAGATGGCCACCACCTCGCAGCCGAGAGCCTTGAGGGCCTCGTGCTTGCTGGCCAGGTCGGCCAGTTCGGTGGGGCAGACGAAGGTGAAGTCCGCCGGATAGAAGAAGAGGATGGTCCACTTTTTGGATTCGCGGATCTTCTCCAGGCTCACTTCTCCGAAGAAGCCTTCTTCGGGGTCGAAGGTTTCCAGGGTGAAGTTTTCAACGGGCTTGCCCACGCGGGCAGTGGTCTGGCAGCAGCCTTCTTCGCCGTGATGGTGTTGGTGATGGTGCGACATGAACCCTCCGTGATGACAGGCAGTGATGTAAGAATGATTCCGAAACTCAGTGGACTTTACACTGTTCCCAGAGAATTGCATCAAAAATCTTCGTGTCAAGCCAGAATCAAAAATCTCTCGTCAAAACGAGCGCCTAACAGTTTTTCGCCATCGGGGAGGTCGATCCCGCTGCCATCTGCCGACGGATCGGCGACACGGTTCCATCCATTAATGGGTGCTGAGCGCAAGGCAAGAATCCGCAGCCTCCTGGCCCGCTGAGACTTTATTCCGCAAACCTTGACGCTGGCCTGTACGGTGCCCCCAAAAGGAAAAGGTCCGCCCGGCTGTGCCGGACGGACCTTGAGTCACGTCGGTCGCGGCTGTCGGCCGCGCGTCATCTCCAGGCGCGCTTCTGTCCGGAGTAGCTGAAGATCTCGCGCATGGATTCCTGTTTCACCTCGTCCTCCTTGGCGCCGGCGGCCGCCTGGGGCGTGGCGCCGAAGGAGCGGTGAACCTCGATCTGGTAGGTGATGTGGCCCACATAGGGCGTGTGGTCGTATTCCACGCGCTTCACTTCTGTCTGCATGGTGTTGACGAGGATGATGGAGTAGCTGGCCACATAGCGGCCGTCTTCCATCTTCACGTCCTTGCGGTCCTTGTTGGACTGGGAGAGTGCGGCGGATTTCTCCAGCCACTTGCGGGCGTACTCGTGGAATTCGACTTTGATCTTTTCGTAGGTGGCGTCGTCGTCGACCTTGGAGGGTTTTTTCTTGCCCTTCTCGGGGGCGAGGGCCGATTCCACGCCATAGGGATCGGACTTGGAGCCCTTACCCTTGGGTTCCTTGACTTCCTTCTCCGGGGGCGCGGGTTTTTCGGCCACGGGTTTGGGCTTGGCTGGCTCGGCGGTCTTGCCGGGAATGGTGAGGGTCATGCCGGCCTTGAGCGCCTTGGCGTTGGCCAGTTTGTTGGTCTCCATGAGTTCTTTGGCGGAGACGCCGTACTTCTTGGCCAGGCTGGCGACGCTTTCCCCCTTGCCGACCTTGTGGGTAAGGGGCGGGGGCGGCGGCGGGGGCGGCGGCGGGTCGGGCTGGGGCTTCACTTCCGCAACGGGCGCGGGCTCGGGTTTGGAGTCGCCCAAGAGGCCGCACCCGGTAAGGGCGAGGCAGAGGGCCAAGGCGGGGATGAGGGTTTTCACCATGCTGGGAACCTCCGGAATCGGTCGTGGGCCTGCCCGCAGGCAGGCTGGGCAACCTGATACGGCATGAAGCGCCGGAGGGCAACCGCGCTGGCGTCAAAAAGGAAGGTGTACGCAAGGGAGGCGGTACGTGCGTTCTCGTCGGGCTCAGACACCTTCGTTGTGGGGGGGGCGTCAAAAAGGAAGGGCGGGGCCTTTCGGCCCCGCCCCGGGTGGTCGTCCGAGACTACCGTTTGGGGACTAGTTCGACTTGAACTTGATCTCCACGCGGCGGTTCATCTTGCGGCCTTCGGCGGTCTTGTTGTCGTAGCGGGGGTTCATCTTGCCGAAGCCCACGGCGGTGATGCGGCCGGCGTCGATGCCCTTCTTCACGAAGTAGGCCTTCACGGAGTTGGCGCGGCGGATCGAGAGGCCCATGTTGTACTTCTCGGTGCCGATGGAGTCGGTGTGGCCTTCCAGGATGACGGCCAGGTTCGGCTTGGACTTGATGATGGCGACGCCTTCGTCAAGAACGGGGATGAATTCCTTCTTGATGTTGTACTTGTCGAAGTCGAAGTAGATGGAGCGGAAGATCACCACTTCGTCGTCGATGAAGTCGTACAGGGCGCACTTCAGGAAGGTTTCGCGGGCGGCCTGGTTGCGGAGCAGCTCTTCACCCAGGGCGAAGCAGCCGCACTTGGACAGGGCAGCGATTTCCTTGTTGATGCGCTCGCCGTTCTTGTTGTCGGCGAAGCTCACCACGCTGAAGCAGATCTTGTCGCCGTACTTGGCCTGCATCTGCTTGGCCACGGCAACGGGGTCGATGCCGCGGTTGGAGTCGCCGTCAGAGAAGATGATGACGGCGGTCTTGCCGGAGAGGCCGCCCACGACCTTGTCGAGGTCCTGCAGGCCAATGCCCATGGGGGTCATGCGGCCGTAGGTGTCGTAGTCGGTGCTGATGGGGGCGATGCCCTTGTCCACGGCGGCCTTGTCGTAAGGAGCCATGCCAGCGTACTGCTTGTAGGGGGCGAAGGTGTAGACGCCGGCCTTGTAGGACAGGGCGGGGATCATCTTGTTGAGTTCCACGGCGGTGGACTTGGCCATCTGGATCTTGGAGACGCCGCCGAACTGCACATAGCGCTGCCCCTTGTAGGAGAAGGCCATGGAGCTGGAATGGTCCACGAACAGGATGAAGTTGTCGACCTTGGGAACCATCTTCTTGGCCGCGGCCGGCATGGCCGTGGCGACCAGGGCCATGATGAGCATGGCCACGATGATGCGCATTTTTCTCATGCCTAAGTCCTCCTTCCGAATCAAATTAATTGGTTCTTTAGAGAGAGCCACCCTCTGAGCCAATGGGCACGCGCTTTTCGGAGCCCGCCTCCGTAAACGCGTGTTTTCCTCACGTTTCAATAGCCGCAAAAACGCCTGCTGGGCAAGCGTTTTCGCCTACGGCCCGATCCATAGGTCATTATGGCCGTCTTTGCAAGGGTTTGGGCGAAGTTCGCCCGGGGAGGGCCGTAACGGGGCTTCTCGAGGCTTGGCGAATGCCCCCCGCTGGGGTAGGAGGGGGCATCGCCATCGAAGGGAGTCCCGCATGACCGCCACCCACGGTTTCACGCTCGTCTCGGAAACCGCCGTCGAGGAATACGCCCTCACGGCCCGCCTCTACCGCCACGGTCCCACCGGGGCCGAACTGCTCTCGATCTCCTGCGCCGACGAGAACAAGGTCTTCGGCGTCACGCTGCGTACGCCGCCGACCGACTCCACGGGCCTGCCCCACATTCTGGAGCACTCCGTGCTCTGCGGCTCGCGCAGGTATCCCGTGAAGGAACCCTTCGTGGAGCTGCTCAAAAGCTCGCTCCAGACGTTCCTGAACGCCTTCACCTACCCCGACAAGACCTGCTACCCCGTGGCCAGCGCCAACCTGGCCGACTTTTACAACCTCGTGGACGTCTACCTGGACGCCGTCTTCCACCCGCGCATCCCCGAGGAGGTCTTCGGGCAGGAGGGCTGGCACTTCCACCCCCACGAGGGCGGATTCGTCTTCAAGGGAGTGGTCTACAACGAGATGAAGGGGGCCTACTCCTCGCCCGAGAGCCTCCTGGGCGAGCACTCCCAGCGGGCGCTCTTCCCCGGGACGACCTACGGCGTCGATTCCGGCGGCGATCCCGCCGTGATCCCCCGGCTCACCTACAGCCAGTTCAAGGACTTCCACGCCAAATACTACCATCCCTCCAACGCGCGCTTCTACTTCTACGGCGACGACGACCCCGAACGCCGCCTGCTCATCCTTGAAGAATACCTGAAGGACTTCCAGCCCATCGAACCCGATTCGGCCGTGGCCCTCCAGAAGCCCTTCGACGCGCCCCGCCGCGTGGAGGAACGCTACGCCTGCGCCCCCGCCGAGGAGGGCCGCGAACCCAAGGCCTACTTCACCGTCAACTGGCTCCTCCCGGAGGCCTCCGACGTGGAGCGCACCCTTGCCCTGGCGGTGCTGGAGCACGTGCTCATCGGCCTGCCGGGCTCGCCCCTGCGCCGGGCGCTCATCGCTTCGGGCCTGGGCGAGGACCTGGCGGGAGGCGGTCTGGAGACCGAACTGCGCCAGATGACCTTCTCCATCGGCCTCAAGGGCGTGGAGCCCGCCCGCCTGGAGGAGGCCCAGCAGCTCGTGCTGGACACCCTCAAGGACATCCGCGCCAAGGGCATCGATCCCGACGACGTTGAGGCGGCCCTGAACACCATCGAGTTCAGGCTGCGCGAGAACAACACGGGGTCCTTCCCGCGCGGGCTCTCGCTCATGCTGCGCGCGCTCGTCACCTGGCTGCACGACGGCGACCCCCTGGCCCCGATCCGCTTCCAGGCGCCCCTGGACGCCCTCAAGGCCAGCCTTGCCAAGGGCGAAGGCCTCCTGGAAAGCCTGCTGGACGAACACTTGCTGAACAATCCCCACCGGGTCCACGTGCTCCTGCTGCCCGACCCCGGCATGGAGCGCCGCCTCCTGGACGAGGAGCGCGCGCGCCTGGACGCGGCGCTGGCCGCCCTCACGCCCGAGGGCATGGAGCAGGCCCGGGATCTGGCCCGGCGCATCGCCCACTTCCAGGAGACGCCCGACGCCCCGGAGGACCTGGCCCGCATCCCCAAGCTGCACCTGGCCGACCTGCCCCGCGAGAACAAGCGCATCCCCGGCGACTGGCCCGAACCAGGCGTCTTCTTCCACGACCTGCCCACCAACGGCGTGGTCTACCTGGAGCTGGGCTTCGACCTCTCCGGCGTGGACCCGGAGCTTCTGCCGCTCACGCCCCTCTTCGGGCGCGCGCTCCTGGAGATGGGCACCCGCAAGGAGGACTTCGCCCGCTTCCTCAACCGGGCGGCGCGCAAGACCGGCGGCCTGGGGCGCGAGGTGGCCCTGTCCTCCGTCCGGGCGGGCGGCCCCGGGGCGGCCTCGGCGCGGCTGATCGTGGCGGGCAAGGCCACGCCGGAGCGCGCGGGCGACTTCCTGGGCATCCTCTCCGACGCCCTCCTCCAGGCCAATTTCGACGACAAGGCCCGCTTCCGCGAGATGCTCCTGGAGGCCAAGGCCCGCTCGGAACGCAGGCTCGCGCCTTCGGGGCACGTCTACGCCTCGCGCCGCCTCAAGGCGCGTTTCCACCGGGCGGCCCTGGCCGAGGAGCGCCTCGCGGGGCTCAAGGCCATCCAGGGCCTTCGCCGCTGGGCCGAGGCCTTCGACGAACACTGGCCCGTCCTCAACGCCGGGCTGCACCGGCTGCGCGAGTGCGTGCTCACCCGCGCGGGCCTGGAGGCCAACGTCACCCTGGACGCCAAGGCCTTCGAGGGCTTCCGGCCGCGCCTGATGGCCCTCCTGGCGGACCTGCCCCAGGGCGCCCCCGCCACGCAGGCGGCGTGGCCCGCCCTGGAGCTGCCCGCCCGCGAGGGCCTGGCCGCGCCGGTGCAGGTGAACTACGTGGCCCAGGGCCGCCTGCTCGCCCCCGGGGACTACGACTTCCACGGCTCCATGCTCGTGGCCTGCCGCTACCTTCGCAACGCCTACCTCTGGGAGCGCGTGCGCGTGCGCGGCGGGGCCTACGGGGCCTTCAGCTCCTTCGACCGCTGGTCCGGCACGCTCTCCATGGTCTCCTACCGCGACCCCAACATCGCCAAAACGCTGGAGGCCTTCGCGGAGGCGGGCGACTTCCTGGCGAAGCTCGACATCGGCCCCGAAGAGCTGGAGCGCGCCGTGATCGGGGCCGTGGGGGATTTCGACGCCGTGCTGCTCCCCGACGCCCAGGGCCACGTGGCCATGGCGCGCCACTGGGCGCGCGACGGCGAGGAGACCCGCGCCCGGGTGCGCCGCGAGGTGATGGAGACCACGCTGGACCACCTGCGCGAGGCGGGCCGCGTGATGACCAGGGCCATGGACGGCGCGCCGGTGGTGGTGCTGGGCGGAGAGGAGGCCCTGCGTGGGGCCTCGGAGGCCGTGGGCGCTCTGGAGATCACCCGGGCCATGTAGCCGCGACGCGGAGCCGGGCCGGAGGGTCCGGCGCCGGATGGCGCGCCGCGCGGCCCGGGCTCTGGAGTCCGGGCCGCGCGCCGTTGCCGCGTGCTTCGGAAGCCGGGGCTGGGCGGCCGGTTCGGGCCTCCGGGCCAGTCGGCCGGGCCCGCGTCGTTCCCCCTCGCGGTGCGGGGCCGTAAGACCGTCGGGTTCAGTGCGCCCAACCCGCCGTCAGGGGCGCATGGGGTCCTTGCGCACGGGCCCTTCCTGGCCGGTGAGGTGGTTCATGGCGTAGCCGCCCTGATAGAGCATGCCCGTGGACGTATCGAGCACGAATTCCAGATCTCCGTCGCGGAAGTAGGCGTAGCGGCCCACGGAGCGCGTCTCGGACCATACCCACACGAACGCCGCCAGAAGGGCCAGCAGTAGTCCCTTGAAGACGAGGTCGAGGTTTTCTTTCATGGCGTCCTCCGAGGGCTGGAATGCCCGGGCGGGGCGTGCGCGTCAAGAAGCCTCCGAAGGTGGTTGACGGCCCTGTGGGTTTGGACGATATGCGTACAAAATCTGTACGGATTTGAGGGTACGGAATGTCCATTTTCAAGTGTGATCGCGAGATCAAACGCATGATCTTCAACGTCCACGCCGACCTGGCTGAACGCATCGAGGCCCTGAAGGCGGAAGCCAGGGGAATGGACAAGCGCCTCGACGTGGATACGGCCGTGAACAAGGCCCTGGACAAGTTCGTGAAGAAGGTCGAGCGAAAAATGGAGGAACTGCGCCGCGAGGCTCGGGACAAGCCGCGCATCGAGGCGCGCGGTTCGGGCGTCTCGGGCGCGGACGACGCACCGTGGCCGCCCTGCCCGGACCAAGGCCCGCAATCGGCCGACTAAGCTTTCAACCGTCTAGCCGCCGCCCCGAGCGGCGCATCCACCCGGAGCCCTCATGAGCACGAAAAGTCTCTCGCTGGAAGGAACGCTGGCCCCCTCGGACCTGGCCGTGCTGCTCGAAGAACTGGCGACCGGACTGCGCGCGGGCGTCGTCTGCCTGCACAGGGGAGAGGAATTTTTGACCCTCAAGCCGGGCAGCGCCTTGGAATTCGAAGTTGAGGCCGCCGTCAAAAAAGGGCGGCAGCGGCTCGATCTCTCCGTGAAATGGCGGGAGCCGGAAGAGGCCGCCCCCCTGCCGGATTTTCGCATCAGCGCGGTGGAGCCGTCCCCCTGCGTTGAAGACGAGGCCGGGCAGGAACCTCGGGAGGCCTCCGTCTGCGAGCAGGCGCCCTGTGCCGAACCGGTCGCTGCGGAGGATACGCGGTCCGAGCCGGATGTCTCCGCGCCGGAGCAGTGCGACGAGAACGAAGGAGAGAAGGGCGCGGGCAAGGGCAAGGACAAGGGCAAGGACAAGGAGAAGCGCGAAAAGAAACCCCGCAAGCACTAGTGTGGCGGTTTTGAAAAACATGAAGATGTTTTCAAAATGAAAACCGATGCTTTTCGCCACTTGCTTTGGCTGTCCGCATGGGCGGCCTTTGAGGACGCAGCACGAGACGTTCGGCATTGAGGCACGGCCGCAAGGCGGTCTTTCTGCTGGCTGCGCCCCGGGCTGGCCGCCTGCGTCCGGGAACGGAACGTCCGTCCAGGCGCGCCTGCGAGGCATGTGGCGTGGCCGCCACAGGCCGTGCGGGCCGCCCGGCGCAAGACCCGGCGTCTTGTTAGCCCTCCGGCCGCGCTCCCCGGGGGCAAGAACCAGGAGGTTCGCCGTGGAAAAACTCCCCCTTCTCGTCCTGGCCGTGGCCGCCGGGGCGCTCATTCCGGTCCAGGCCGGGGTGAACGTGCTCCTGCGCGGCCGCCTGTCCGATCCCGCCCAGGCGGCGTTCGTCTCCTTCCTGGTGGGCACGCTCTGCCTGCTGGGCTGGTGCCTGGCCCAGCGCCTGACGTGGCCCTCCCCGGGCGACCTGGCCCGCACGCCGCCCTGGCTGTGGATCGGCGGGGCGCTGGGGGCCTTCTTCGTGGCCACCACCATCTACCTGGGGCCGCGCCTGGGCGCGGCCACCATGACGGCCTTCATGTTGGCCGGACAGCTCGTGGCCTCGGTGCTCCTGGACCACCACGGACTGCTGGGCTTCCCCGAGCACGCGGCGAGCCCGGCGCGCATCGCGGGCGTGGTGCTCCTGGGCCTGGGGGCCTGGATGATCAAGTCCTTCTGAGGGGTGTCTGGTTTCCTGCCCCGGGCGCGGCGGCCCCGCGCGGGTCCGGCCGCCGGTCCGGCCGCGGGATCCGGGCTGTGGGATCCGGGCTGGGGTCGGCCCCTTGCGGCCTCAGTGGGTTTCCAGGCCGTGCTCGCGGCCCCGGCGTTCGTCCACCAGGCGCTCCAGGCCGAACTTCTTGATGCGGTAGCCCATCTGGCGCAGCGTGAGCCCCAGTTCCCGGGCCGCGCGTGACTGCACCCAGCCGTGGCGCTCCAGGGCGGCCATCACCTCGCGCTTTTCCATGTCCTTGAGGCTGCCCGCGCCCTCGGCGGGCAGGGCGGCCTGGGGCTTGCCGGAGGCGAAGAAGTAGGGCGGGATGTCGGCCAGGTCGATGCGCTCGTCCTCCACCATGATGGAGAGGCGCTCCACGAGGTTTTCCATCTCGCGCACGTTGCCGGGCCAGTCGTACTTCACCAGGGCGTCCAGGGCGCGGGGCGAGAAGGAGAGCCTGCGCCCGTACTCGCGCGAGAGCTTGTCCAGGAAGTGGTTCAAAAGCGCCGGGATGTCCTCGCGGCGCTCGCGCAGGCTGGGCACCAGCACGGGGAAGACGTTCAGGCGGTAGTAGAGGTCCTCGCGGAATTCGCCCATGGCGGCGGCGTCGGCCAGGTCGCGGTTGGTGGCGGCGATGATGCGCACGTCCACCTTTCGCGTCTTGCCGCCGCCCAGGCGTTCGAACTCGCGCTCCTGGAGGAAGCGCAGGAGCTTGGCCTGGGTTCCTGCCGAGAGTTCCCCGATTTCGTCCAGGAAGATGGTGCCCTTGTCGGCTTCCTCGAAGCGGCCGGGTTTGGGGGCCACCGCGCCGGTGAAGGCCCCCTTCTCGTAGCCGAATAGTTCGCTTTCCAGGAGGTTTTCCGGGATGGCCGCGCAGTTCACCTTGATGAAGGGATACTTGGCGCGGTCGGAGAGCTCGTGGATCATGCGCGCGGTGAGGGTCTTGCCCGTGCCGGACTCGCCCAGCAGGAGCACCGTGGCCCGGGTGGGGGCCACCTTCTCGATCATCTGGTGCACGCGCACCATGGGCTGGCTCTGGCCCACGATGAAGAAGCGGTGGTAGGTCTTGGAGAGCTTGAAGCGAAGCGTCAGGTTCTCGCGGCGCAGGTGCTCCTCGCGGGCGCGCACCTGCTTGCCCAGGTGCACGAACTGGCCGATGAGCGCGGTTACGATGGAGAGCAGGCGCACGTCCTCGTCGTATGAGACGTCGTCGCCGAAGAGGCGGTCCACGGTGAGCGCGCCCACGGCCAGGCCCTTGAGCATGATGGGCACGCCCAGGAAGGCGATGCGGCCGCGCTCCAGGGCGCGCGAGCGGGTGCGGTCCAGGAAGAGGGGTTCCTTGGCGATGTCCGGGACCACGAAGGGCTTGCCGGTCTGGAAGATGCGCCCGGTGACGCCTTCGTCGAGCTTGTAGACGCCGCGCTTCTTCTCTTCGGCGGAGAGGCCGTGGGAGGCGCGGATGGCCAGGAGCGAGGTCTCCTCGTCGAGGAGGGTCACGGTGGCGCGTTTCATCTCAAGGGTTTCGGAGAGGATGCGCAGCACGTCGCCAAGGATCTGGTCGAGGTCCAGGGCCTGGCCGATGATTTGCGAAATTTCGTAAAGAACTTTTAGTTCAAGCTGGCTGATGCTTTTCATGGGTGACCTGGAAAGAGGCTCGGTTGGGAGGTTTACGGCAAATGTCCCGTCCGGCCGAACACTAACTACAATAATGTATGGTGGCAACCCCGAAG
This sequence comes from Fundidesulfovibrio magnetotacticus, assembly GCF_013019105.1. Taxonomy (NCBI): domain Bacteria; kingdom Pseudomonadati; phylum Thermodesulfobacteriota; class Desulfovibrionia; order Desulfovibrionales; family Desulfovibrionaceae; genus Fundidesulfovibrio; species Fundidesulfovibrio magnetotacticus. The sequence continues at coordinate 128,583 of NZ_BLTE01000005.1, read as the reverse complement.
ACGCGGGCCAGTTTCGGAAAAAGCGCTTTTCGGAACTGACCGTGACGGGCGTCTTTTCGGAATCCTTCGTAAAGAGATCGTGATTGCAACGAGTTGGAAGGCGCTCCGACGTCCTGCCGCCTCCTTGTGAAAGCGCAAAAAAAGACGGCCCCGACGCGCGAACGCCGGGGCCGTGTGGGCTTGTTTGACGATTTCGTCAATCAGGCGCTGCGAAGGCCCCCCTCGGCCCCGTGGTGCGCCAGGAAGCCAGCCAGGCCGTCGCGCCCCAGGTAGCGCTCCAGCTGGCGGCGCTCCGTTTCCAGGAGGTCCACCACGATCAGCCCGTCCAGGGCGTCGCTGAATTCACGGTCCACGTTGAAGGCCAGGAGCTTGCCCCCCAGCTTCAGGTACTGCCGCAGGAGCACCGGGATGCCCTTGCGGTCCGCTTCCATGGAGCTCACAAGCTCCGAAAGGCGGTCCACGTCGGCCACCAGGGAGCGCGCCGCGCGCTTGAGCCACGCCGCCCCGCGCAGGGGCGTGCGCGGCTTCACCAGCCGCGAGAGGCCCGAGCCCTCCCCGCCGCGCGCCTCGAAGAAGTCCGCCATGAGCTGGCGCGAAGCGGCCTGGTAGTCGTTGGTGATGGACACGGGGCCGAAGAGCGTCCGGTAGCGGGGCTCGCGCGCCACCACCGTGCCGATGCCGCGCCACAGCAGCAGCAGGGCGTTGTAGCTCTTCTGGTGTTCCGGGCGCACGAAGGAGCGGCCCATCTCCAGGGCAGGCCCCAGCCGCGTGAGGAAGCCGGGCTTGAGCTTGAAGAGCGTGTCCACATAGAGACCGGACCGGCCCCGCGTGGCAAGAATCTCGTCCGAGCGGCCAAGACGGTAGGCCCCGACCACCTCGCGGGCGGAGACGCTCCAGAGGAAAACGTGGGAATAGTGTCCGTCGAAGCCGTCCAGATCGCAGGATTTGCCCGTGCCCTCGCCGACCTTGCGGAACGTCATTTCGCGCAGGCGTCCGATCTCGCGCAGGATCAGCGGAATCTGAGCGGCGCGCGCCTCGTAGGCGCGCATTCCCCCGGACTCCAGAAGCAGGCATTCAGCCGGGAGCCTCTCCAGCTCTCGCTCCATAAGCTCCGGGTCCTGCGCCGGGGCCAGGGCCTCCTGGCGGCGCACGCCCCGCAGGGGAAAGCGCGCGGGCAGCGCGCGCGGCCTCGTGCGGCCCATCACCTCGGCGCACAGGCGCAGATGCCCGGCGGCCTGCTCGTCGGTGAGCCCTTCCAATGCCTGCGGCGGCACCGGGCGGCCGATGCGCACCTCCACCTCCTTGCGGGCCTTGTTCACGAACTCGCGGCCCAGCAGCATGGTGCGAAGCCTCGGATGCACCAACCCCGCCAGATGGAACATGGGGCCGTTGGCCCCGGCGAAATGAACGGGCACCACAGTGGCTCCGCAGGCGCGCACCATGCGCGCGACGGAAGGGCTCCAGGCCGGATCGGCCACGCGGCGCTCGTCCATGCGGAAATGGGCCACCTCGCCCGCCGGGAACACCCCCAGGCAGCCGCCGCCGCGCAGCCAGGCCACGCTCTGGCGCAAGGGCGCGACGTTGCGCGCCCAGGCCCCCGACGCACCGAAAGGGTCCACCAGGATGAACAGGTCGCGCAACTCCTCGATGCGACCGAGCAGGTAATTGGCCATCACCTTCACGTCCGGGCGCACTCCCGCGAGCATTTCCGTGAGGATCACGCCCTCCATGCCGCCGAAGGGATGGTTGGCCACAACCACCACGGGGCCAGTTGACGGAATGCGCGCCAGTTCCTCCCCGCTCACGCGGTAGCGGAAGCCGAAAGCGTCGATGACGCCGCGCAGGAACTCCACGGGCGTGCCGCCCCGGGGGACGGACTCGTAGGCCTTGGCCAAGCGGTCCAGGGCCAAAGCGCGGCGCAGAGGACCGCCAACAGCCTTGAGCACCGTGCGGGCGAAAGGGTTCTTGACCGCCCCGTCAAGGGCGAGAAAATCGGCGCGGCGTGCGGGTGTTCCGGGTTCCATGGGGTCTCCTCCTGGTTGGAGCGGTGGTTGACCCCAGGTACCCCCGGCGTGTTGCGGAGCCGTGGAGATTCCGTGACCCTTCGCGCCGAACCGGTCAAGCCCGGGCGGCGATGTTGACGAAAGGCGCTCCCGCGCCCTACGCACCAAGGATCGCCGGAGGACCACATGCCCGAAACGCCGCTCCATTCCATTGCCGCCATCGCCAAAAGCCTGGACGTGCCCGAGTCCACCCTGCACTACTGGAAGAACCGCTTCGGCGACTTCCTGCCCGGCCGGGGCCAAGGTCGCGGACGACGCTTCGAGCCGGAAGCCCTGGACGTGTTCCGCGCCATCGCGGAGTTGCTCGGGTCGGGACTGGCAGTTCCCGAGGTCCGCGACGAACTGGCCCGGCGTTTCGCCGCGACGGACTCCCCGGATAGGCAGGCGCAAGCCGTCATCGTGCGGCCCGCGCCAGTCCAGCAGCCCGACGTGGAACAACTCGCCCTGCGCATCGGCACGGCCATGGCCGAAGCCATGGGACAGCGCCTGTCGGCCTGGCTCGGCGCGCAGGGTGTCCCGGCCGCCACGGCCCCTGCCCTGGAAGACCCGGCCGCACGAACCCTGCGCGATGATCTGGAAGAGGCCCGACGGGAAATCGTGACCCTGCGGGCGGAAAACGAAAACCACGCTGCCAAGTTCAAGGTGCTCGAAGCCGAACTGGTGCGCCTGCGCAAAGACTCGCGGCAGATGGAGAAGCATCTGCTCGAAAAGATCAAGGGCGTAAAAGTTTGATGCCGACAAGTTCTGGCAGAGTGCAAGGCGATCCGAGAAGATGCCTCCGGCGCCCAAAGGGCAAGGGCCTTATGGAATCCCTTTTTGCTTCGCGGGCTTCACCGGGACACGACGGCATACCCGGTGAAGCCCGCGAAGCAATTGCGGGGTCTGGGGGGATCATCCCCCCAGCAGGTCCAGGGCGGAGCCCTGGCGGGTGAGGTCTGGAGAGGGCAGCGCCCTCTCCAGCCGCCGGAGGCGTTCAACGTCCCAGCGAGGAGAAGCGCCATGACGCTGCGTGCGCGTCGCATCCTGTCTTTCCTTCTTTGCTTCCTGCCGTGGTTGCTCGTCACGACGCCCGGCCTGTCCGCCCCTCTCCGCGAGCGCGTGGACGCGGTGTTGCGCCGGGCCGTGGAGGAGGAGCGCCTTGTCGGGGCGGTGGTGCTGGTGGCGCGTCACGGCCGGGTGGTCCATGCCGGGGCCTGGGGCTGGTCGGACCGGGAGGCGCGCCGCGCCATGCGTCCGGACGCGGTGTTCCGCCTGGCCTCGTTGAGCAAGCCCGTGACGAGCGCCGTGGTCCTGGCCCTGGCGGAGCGCGGGGCGCTCTCCCTGGAGGACCCGGTGACGCGCTGGCTTCCCTGGTTTGCGCCGGAGCTTCCCGGCGGCGGTGGCGCGGTGATCACGGTTGGGCAGTTGCTCACGCACACGGCGGGGCTTACGTACGGCTTCCTCCAGCCTCCGGGCGGAACGTACGCCCGGGCCGGAGTGTCCGACGGGCTGGACCGTCCGGGCATCACCCTGGAGGAGAATCTGCGGCGTCTGGCGTCGGTCCCGCTGGCGGGTGCGCCGGGCGGGGCGTGGAGTTATTCCCTGGCCGTGGACGTGCTGGGGGCCGTGGCGGAGCAGGCCGGTGGCGCGCCCCTGCCGGAATTGACGGCCCGGCTGGTCACGGGACCGCTCAACATGCTGGACACGGGGTTCCTGGTCTCGGACCCGGAGCGCCTGGCCGTGCCCTACGTGCGGGAAGGGGGCGTGCTCAGACGCATGGACGATCCGCAGGTGGTGGCGTTCGGGGCCTCGGGCGCGCGCTTCGCGCCCTCGCGCATCACCGATCCGGGGGCGTACCCCTCTGGCGGGGCGGGGATGTGCGGCACGGCGTCGGACTACCTGGCGTTTTTGGAGGTCGTGCGCGCGGGCGGCGCGGCGCTGGGGACCAAGGCGGCCCGGTCGATGACGCAGAACCGCCTGGAACCGGGCCAGGGAGGCCCCGGCCCCGGCTGGGGCTTCGGGTACGGGGCGGCCGTGCTGTTGGACCCGGCGGCGGCGGGGAGCCCGAGCGCCAGGGGGACGTGGCGCTGGAGCGGCGCGTACGGAGCCTTCTTCCTGGTGGACAGGGCCTCGGGCCTGAGCCTGGTGGTCCTGACCAACACCACCCCCGACGGCATGGACGGGGAGTTCCCCTGGGAGCTGGTGCGGGCGGTGTACGGCCGCTGAGGCCGGTCGCGCCCGCTGCGGGGCGGACGGACCGGCTGTCATGAGGGTGCGGCTGGTTTCACGATTTGAAAGACAAGAACCTGTTGTTCATAATCAAAACCAATAGTTTTGGGTGCTTGCCTTGCCAATCCGTGTGGGCGGATTGTGAGACCGCAACGCTAGACCCAGGCGACGCGGGCCTCGCGGCGCGGCGGCACGAGGCGGTAGGCGTGGCGCGGCCAGCCCAGCATGAGCCCGCCGTGCAGTGTCTGGCCGTCCTGGAGTCCCAGGAGGGCGCGCAGCTCCGGCTGCTGGCGCGCCGCCGCCGTGAGCAGGCCCGCCCAGCAGGCCCCGAGCCCTGCCGTGGCCGCGTGCAGTTCCAGGTAGGTGAGGGCGATGGAGCTGTCCACGGCCCCCCATGGGTAGTCGGCCGGGGTCCACGCGCCCACGAAGGCGGGCGCGCCGCGCATCACCACGTCGCGTCCCTTGTCCCAGAGTTCCACGAGCCTGGGGCGCAGGCCGACGGCGCGCATCCAGCGCGCGCCCAGTTGGGCCATCTCGTGCACGCGGTCCTTGTCCGCGCAGGCGATCCAGTGGACGTGCTGGGAGTTGGAGGCCGTGGGGGCGCGCCGGGCCGTTTCCAGGAGCTCCGCCAGCAGGGAGCGCTCCACGGGCTTGCGACGGTAGGCGCGCACGGAGCGCCGGGCCAGCAGGAGCGAGCGCAGGGATGCCTCGCCGGGGAGGTCGGTGGGTTGGCGCAGGCAGGCGGCGGCGTCCACCTGGGAGTTGGAGAGCGCCCCGTGGGGACAGGCGGCCACGCAGTGCCCGCAGGCGATGCAGGCGGGGTCGGGTGTCTCCTGGGGCAGGCCGCTGGCCCGGTCCATGTCGATGCAGCCCACGGGGCAGACGTCGCGGCAGATGCCGTCGCGCGCGCACAGGGCCTGGTCCACGGTGATGAGCGTCATGGGGTCCTCGCTTGGGCGTCCCCGTCGGGGGGCGCGGTGTGTGTCTGGCCGCCAATGTACCCGGCTTGACAAAGCGCGCAAGCAGGCACATTCACGTGCCTCGGTTCCCATCCGGTGTCCGCGCCGCCGAGGTTCGCCCATGACCCGAGAACACGCCCCCTGCACCCCGCGCTCGCGCAACGGCCGGGACTACTTCTGCTCCGTGGAGCTGGCGCTCATGATGATCGGCGGCAAGTGGAAGCCCCTGATCCTCTGGGGCCTGGGCACGCGCGGCACGCTGCGCTTCGGCGAGCTGCGCAGGCTCCTGCCCGCCGTGACCCAGAAGATGCTCACCCAGCAGCTGCGCGAGCTGGAGTCCGACGGCCTGGTGCTGCGCGAGGCCTACCCCACGCTGCCCCCGCGCGTGGACTATTCCCTCACCGAGCGCGGCCGGGGGCTCCTGCCCATCCTGGAGAGCCTCTCGGCCTGGGCCAGGGACGTGGAGGCCCAGGACCAGCCGGGGCGTCCGGACTGACGCCATGGCGGCCGGACTCCCAGAGCAGGGCAGGGGCGCGGTGTGGCGCACGCTTTCGCGCTCCCTGCGACACCGCGACTACCGGCTCTTCTTCACCGGGCAGCTGATCTCCCTGGTGGGTACCTGGATGCAGCAGGTGGCCCAGGGGTGGCTGGTCTACCGGCTCACGGGCTCCAGCCTGTCCCTGGGGCTGGTGGGCTTTGCGGGGCAGTTTCCGGTGTTCCTCTTCTCGCTGCTGGGCGGCGTGGCGGCCGACCGCTTCGACCGGCGCGCGCTGCTGGTGTGGACCCAGGCGGCCTCCATGGTCCAGGCCGGACTGATGGCCTGGCTTGCCTTCTCCGGGCGGGCCGAGGTGTGGCAGGTGCTCTGCCTGGCCTTTTTCCTGGGCACGGTGAACGCCGTGGACGTGCCCACGCGCCAGTCCTTCATGGTGGAGCTGGTGGGGCTCGAGGACCTGCACAACGCCATCGCGCTCAACTCGTCGCTGTTCAACACGGCGCGCATCGTGGGGCCGTCGGTGGCGGGGTTCCTGCTGGCGGCGGTGGGCGAGGGGTGGTGCTTCACCCTGAACGCCCTGAGCTTCCTGGCCGTGATCGCCTGCCTGCTCCGCATGACCTCGCGGCGCAAACCGGCCCCCGAGGCGGGCGGTTCGGTGTGGGAGCGGCTGCGCGAGGGCCTGGCCTTCGCTTGGGGCGAGGCCCGGGTGCGTCTCGTGCTCTGCCTGGTGACTGCGGCCAGCGTGACGGGCGTCTCCTACGTGGTGCTCATGCCCGTGTTCGCCCGCGACGTGCTGGGAGGAGGCCCCGGGAACCTGGGCCTGCTCATGGCCTCGGCGGGGGCGGGGAGCCTGGCGGCGGCGCTCACCCTCGCGGCGCGGGGCCGAGGGCGCGGGGTGGGGCGCTTCGCCTATTTCGGCATGACCGGCCTGGGCGCGAGCCTGGCCCTCTTCGCCAACTCGGAGAGTTTCGCGCTCTCGGCGGCGCTGCTCGTGCCCGTGGGCTACTGCACCATCGCCAGCATGGCCTCGTGCAACACCATCCTCCAGCTCCTGAGCCCGGACCGGTTGCGCGGCCGGGTGATGGCCCTCTATTCCATGATGTTCCTGGGCATGGCCCCCTTCGGGGCGCTGCTGGCCGGGAGCCTGGCCCAGTTGCTGGGCGCGCCCGCCGCCGTGACGGCCTGCGGCCTGACCTGCCTGGCGGTGAGCGCCGTGGCCGGCAGGGGGCTCTTGCGCCTGTAGGAACCCTTATCCGGGATCAGTTGGCGGCGAAGCGCTCGATGCGTTCCTTGTAGGCCTTCACGCCCTGGGCGATGCCCTGGGTCAGGCCGTCGAGGTATTTGTCTTCCCGGAGCTTGGCGGCCTCGGCGGGGTTGGTGATGTAGCCCATCTCCACCAGAATGGCGGGCATCTTGGCCCCCAGGAGCACGTAGAAGGGGGCCTCGTGCACGCCCCTGTCGCGCAGGTCGATGCTCTTGCGCGCCTGGGCCAGGGCGGCCTGGTGGGCGCTGCGCGCGAAATCGCGCGATTCGGTGAGTTTGGAGGCGTGCATCAGCTCGTCCAGGAGCTTCTGCATGTCCGAGATGCGCTTGGAGTCCACGGAGTTCTCCCGCGCGGCCACGCGCACCTCGGCCGGGGTGGAGGCGAGGTTGAGCGAATAGGTCTCCATGCCCGTGGAGCCCGGGTCGCCGTGGGCGTTGCAGTGCAGGGAGATGAAGAGGTCGGCCTTGCGGGCGTTGGCCATGGCCGTGCGCACTTCCAAGGGCACGTACTTGTCCTGGGTGCGGGTCATGAGCACCTCGAAGCCCATGCGTTCCAGATGCCTGGCCAGGAGCTTCGCGGCGCGCAGGTTCACGTCTTTTTCCCAGAGCCTGCCGGGGCCGCGCGCGCCCGAATCGCGCCCGCCGTGGCCCGCGTCCACCATGACGGTGCGCACCGTGAGCCCCAGCTGTTCCACCAGCTGGCGGGCCATCTTCTTGCGCGCCGGGGTGGCCAGGTTCACGCCGGGCGAGGCGGGGGGCTCGTCGGCCTCGGCCTTGGGGGCAGGGAGCTTGCCGGGCCGGGCCTTTCCCTCGGGGGTCTTGTCCGAAGGGGCTTTCCCGGGCGCGCTCTTGCCGGGGGACTTCGCGGGGGTCTTGGAGGCCTCGCCCTGCACGTCCACGATCACCCGGAAGGGGTTCTCCAGCACGAAGACGTTCTGGCTTTTGAGGTTCTCCACCTCCACCACCAGCCGGGCCACATCGGGCTTGAAGTAGCCCAGGCGGGCCTTGCGGGCCACGTCGCCCTTCACGTCGAAGCGGCTGCGCGTGCCGGGGGGGATCACCACGCCGTCGAGGTCGACGTAGAGGTGGCGCACGCCGCCCGAGGCCGGGTCCGGCGGCAGGAGCTGCCAGCGGAAGGGGACCTCGCCCGAGAGCACGGCCACGATGCGCGAGTAGTCCTGCCCGGAATAGACCTGCACATCGGTGACGCGCACCTTGCTCTGCTTCTTCGGGGCCGGGCCGGAGGCGGTTTCCTTGGGCTTGTCGGGCCTGACGGCCCCGTTCCGGGGGGCCTTGGCCTGCTTGCCGTCCCCGTTCTTGGCGGTCGGGGCCTTCACGGCCGAAGGGGCCTTGGCGGGCGGAGCGGCCTTGGCGGCATCCTTCGTCTGGGCGGCCCGGGCGTCCGGGAGGACGCCCGGGGCCAGCGCCAGGACCGAAGCGAGGATCAGAAGGAAAAGGCGCACGAACGGTCGCGCCACGGCTACTCCACGGTGACGCTCTTGGCCAGGTTGCGGGGCTGGTCCACGTCCTTGCCCAGGTAGTCGGCCATCTCGTAGGCGAAGAGCTGGAGCGCCGGGAGCAGCAGGAAGGTGGAGAGCGGCCCCCAGACCTCGGGGCATTCCCACTCGTGATCGGCCTGGAGCCCGGAGCCCGCCCGGGTGAGGGCGATCACCTTGCCGCCCCGGGCGCGCACCTCTTCCAGGTTGGATTTCACCTTGGGGAAGAGTTCGTCGCGCGGGGCCAGGGCGAAGGTGGGGAACTTGGGGTCGATGAGGGCGATGGGCCCGTGCTTCATCTCGCCCGAGGCGTAGCCTTCGGCGTGGATGTAGCTGATCTCCTTGAGCTTGAGCGCGCCCTCCAGGGCCAGGGGGAAGCACTGGCCCCGGCCCAGGTAGAGGAAGCTGGTGGCGTCGGAGTAGGCCCGGGAGAGTTCGCCCGCGCGCGAGCGCATGCGCGGCAGCTCGGCCTCCAGGATGCCGGGCAGGCTCTCCATGGTCTTCACGCAGTGGGCCGTGGCCTCGGCGGGCAGCACGCCCTTCTGCTGCCCCCAGTGCAGGGCCAGCAGCGTGAGCAGCGTAAGCTGCGAGCACATGGCCTTGGTGGAGGCCACGCTCATTTCGGGACCGGCCTGGGTGTAGACCACCCGGTCGGACTCGCGCGAGACCGTGGAGCCCACCACGTTGCAAAGCCCGATCACCGTGGCCCCGCGCTCGCGCGCCAGGCGCATGCCCGCCAGGGTGTCGGCCGTCTCGCCGGACTGGGAGATGGCCAGCACCGTGTCGCCGGGGCCGACGATGGGGTCGCGGTAGCGGTATTCGGAGGCGATCTCCACGCGTGTGGGGATGCGCGCCCAGCTCTCCAGAAGGTACATGCCCCAGAGTCCGGCGTGGTAGCTGGTGCCGCAGGCCAGGATGGTCAGGCGTTCGGGGGGCGCAAGGCCGTCGAGTTCGGAGAGGTTGGCGCGCCCGGTCCTGCGGTCCACGCGTCCGGCGAGGCAGTCTGTGATCACGCGGGGCTGCTCGAAGATCTCCTTGAGCATGAAGTGCTTGTAGCCGCCCTTCTGGGCCGCCTGCACGTCCCAGGTGATGTGCTTGATCTCCTTGGTCACGGGGGCCAGCGTGGCCACGTCGAGCACCTGCCAGGAGTTGGCGTCGATGCGGGCCATCTCGCCGTCTTCCAGGAAGACCACGTCGCGGGTGTAGGGCAGGAAGGCCGGGATGTCCGAGGCCAGGAAGTTCTCGCCCACGCCCACGCCCATCACCAGGGGGGAGGACTTGCGCGCGGCGTAGAGCACGCCCGGGTGGTCGCGCGAGACCACGCACACGGCGTAGGAGCCGTCCACGCGGCCCAGGGCCATGGAGAGGGCCTTGTCCAGGCTGCCGGTCTCGGCCAGGCAGCGCCCCAGGAGCTGGGCCAGCACCTCGGTGTCGGTCTCGGAGGAGAAGGCGACGCCCTGGGCTTCAAGCTCCTCGCGCAGCTCCTGGTAGTTCTCGATGATGCCGTTGTGCACCAGGGCCACGCTGCCCTGCTGGTCCTGGTGGGGGTGGGCGTTGCGCTCCACGGGCAGGCCGTGGGTGGCCCAGCGGGTGTGTCCCATGCCGGATGTGGCGGTGAGCGACGGCGTTTCCTCCAGCTTGCGGGCCAGGTTGGAGAGTTTGCCTTCGGCGCGCAGCACAATGAGCTGCCCGCGCTGCACGTAGGCCACGCCGGCCGAGTCGTAGCCCCTGTATTCCAGGCGTCCCAGCCCTTCCATCACCACGGGGACCGCGGGCCGGTGCCCGCTATAGCCGATGATGCCGCACATGGTAGTTCCTTGCTGTCGGTTTTTGACAAGTTCCGGAAACGGCAGTCCCAGGAATGTCTGGCCCTGTCAAGGCGGGGCGTTCCCGGTCAGCGGTCCAGGAAGTAGGTGGCGCGCACCCGCTGGGAGAGGTTCAGGTAAAAGATGGCCGTGGAGGCCGCGGCCAGCGCGGGCAGGGCGTTGGCCAGCACCTGTCCCGTGGCCATGGCGTGCACCTCGTCGGGAAAGTTGAGGAAATAGATGAAGCAATACTGGAGGCCGCTGGCCAGCGGGGCCAGGAACCAGGCGATCTTGGCGAACATCACCGAGCCGCGCTTGCGCCGGTAGAGCGAAAGGCCCGCCCAGAACATGACCGCGCCCACCACCAGGGCCAGCACGTTCTCTGCCGTGAGCCCTTTGGCCACTTCGGCGGCCAGCTCGCGCGAGACCTCATTGGCCTGCTTGAGGGCCTCCATGTAGCGCAGGTTGCGCGAGACGATGGCCGCGCAGACGAGCGGCACCACAATCATCATCACCCAGCACAGCACGCGCAGCCAGCCCTTCACTCCTGCCAGGCGGTCCTTGAGGTCGCGCTCCTCGGGGGTAAGGGCGGATTCCAGGGCCACCTTCTCCACGAAGCCCGGCAGGTACTTCACCAGTTCGCGCACGGCGCGGCCCCGGTGGCTGCGCCAGTTCTTCTGCTCGGGGGCCATTTCGGCGGCGGTCTGCTTGAGTTCCAGGTCCACGAAGAGGGGGTCGTAGCCGAAGCCGTTTTCGCCCCGGGGCTCCCGGGCCAGGTTGCCGCGCCACACGCCGTGGAACACCAGTTCGTGCCCGTCGGGGGCGTGCACGGCCACGCAGGAGATGAAGCGGCAGGCGCGCTTGTCGTTGGGCACGTCGGCCATGGCCTCCAGGAGCTTGGCGTTGTTTTCGGCGTCGGTGGCCTTTTCGCCCGCGTAGCGCGCCGAGCGCACCCCGGGGGCAGCGTCCAGCGCTTCCACTTCCAGGCCCGAGTCGTCGGCCAGGGCGATGAGCCCCGTGGCCTCGCTCACGGTCTTGGCCTTGATGCGGGCGTTTTCCTCGAAGGTGGAACCCGTTTCCTCGATCTCGCCCACCTGGGGGAACTGGTCGAGCCCCAGCACCGCGATGCCGGTACCCTCCATGAGCGCCTGAAGCTCCTTGACCTTGCCCTGGTTGCGGGTGGCCAGAACGACCTGCGACACCTATGCCTCCTCTTTGTTGTTGGCCCCGGCGCGCCAGAGTCCGTCGTGGCGCGGGGCCGCGTGCGCCTGAACGTCCACGTCCTCGGCGGCGGTGACCGGCGGCAGCACCAGACGCACCACGGTGCCCTTGCCCACTTCGCTTTCCAGCTCCACGGCGCCGCCGATTTCGTCCAGGATTTTCTTGGTCATGGCCAGGCCCAGCCCGGCGCCCTGGTCCTTGGTGGAGAAGAACGGGTTGAACACCTGGTCCAGGTTTTCCGGGGGGATGCCCCGCCCCGAGTCTTCCAGTTCGATGACCACGCGGTCGGCCCGCCCGTAGCAGCGCAGCACCAGCGTGCCGCCCTCGGGCATGGCCTCCACGGAGTTCTTGACCATGTTGATGATGCACTGCTTCACGAGTTCCGGGTCGCCTTTGGCCAGGGGCAGCCCCGGGGCGGCGTCCACCGTGGCCTCGATGCCCTGCTTCTGCATGCCCAGGCCCATGAGCTCCATGGTCTGGGAGGACACCTGGGAGGCGTCGAAGCGCCCCTCCATGCCCTGGGTGGGGCGCGAGAAATTGAGCAGGCTCTTGAGGATCTTGTCCAGGCGGCCCGATTCCTCCAGGATGATGGACACCTTGGCCCGGGCCTTCTCGTCCAGCGCGCCCGAGCGCAAAAGCGAGTTGGCGAACCCGGCGATGGCGAAGAGCGGGTTGCGGATTTCGTGGGCCACGTAGGTGGAGAGTTCGCCCACGGCGGCCAGCTTCTCCGACTGGCGCAGGCGGCGCTCGATGGACGTGGCCTGGGTGATGTCGCGGCGCAGCACCACCACGTGGGAAAGCGCCCCGGAGGAGGCCATCACGGGATAGAGGTACACCCGGAAGTAGCGCAGCTGGCCCTCGTGGTCCACCACGGTGTGCACCTGCTCGCTCCTGCCGCCCTTGCGCACCATCTCCCACTGCTCCACGTCGGCGGCGGGCTCGCAGATGCCCTTGAAGCCGGAGAGCGACTCCCAGCAGGAGCGCCCCTGGAAGTCTTCCCGGTCGCCTCCCAGGCGGTCCAGCGCGGCGCGGTTCAAGTCCACCACGCGGGCCTGGGCGTCGAGAATGACGATGTCGTCGGGGATCTGGTCGATCACCGAGGAGAGGAGGTTGCGTTCCTGGGCAAGGTCCAGCGCGCAGGCGTTGTCGGGCCTTTCGGCAGGAGGGTCGCTCATGGCTTTTTTCTACCCACTTCGTCTTGGGAGTCAAACGGAAAAGCCGACCCGGCGGGCGGGAAAGCGGGCCTCACGCGCCCACGGGCGGGGTGATGGCCACTCCGTGTTCGCGCAGGATGCGCTCCACCTCCATGTGCGTGCGCGAGAGGGCCTTGCCGGCGTTGTCCAGGTCGTCCACCCAGAAGGTGATCCGAAAGACCATGCCCTGCGCCCCGAAGGCCTTGAGCTGCGCCGAGGGCGCGGGCGAGGCCAGCACTCCGGGCGCGGCGGAGGCCGCCCGGGCCAGGAGCTCCTGCACCTGGGCCGTGTCCGAGCCGTAGGCCACGCCCACGTCCAGGTGGCGGCGGATGCGCCGGTCGTTGTGGGACCAGTTGAGGATCTTCTGGGCGATGAGTTCCGAGTTGGGCACGAAGAGCGTGGCGTTGTCGAAGGTCTGCACCACGGTGTTGCGGATGTTCACGCGTTTCACCACGCCCCAGGTCTCTCCGATCTGGAGCACGTCCCCGGCCTGCACCGCGCGCCCGAAGAGCAGGATGAGCCCGGAGATGAAGTTGTTGATGATGTTCTGCAGCCCGAAGCCCACGCCCACCGAGAGGCCGCCCGCCACCACGGCCAGGCTCGTGAACCCGGCCCCCACCGTGCGCAGGGCCGCCAGGGCGTAGACGCCCCAGATCAGATAGGTGGCGATGGTCTCCAGAAGGTTCACCACGCCCAGCTCCAGGCCCGGATAGCGCCGGGGCAGGTCCGTGACCAGGCGGTGGGCCACCCGGGTGAAGGCCCGGGCCAGGAAGAATCCGGCGAAGAGCCCGGCGGCCCCGGCCAGATCCAGGCTGAAGCCCTCCTCGCCCACGTCCTGGCCCACCAGGGCCAGGAACACGCTCGTGCCGCCCATGGACATGGAGAGCCAGAACATCCAGCAACCGGCCATGGCCAGCGCCACGGCCGGCAGGGCCAGCCCGGAAAGCAGCAGCCGCGCGCACTCGGCGGAGGGCTCTTCCCGGGGCTCCGAGGCGGCGCGGGAGAGCAGGGCGTGCAGCCCCACCCCGGCCTGCAGGAAGGCCAGCAGGAGGAACCAGCCCATGGCGGCCAGCAGCGTCATGTTCACCCAGCCCAGGAGCGCGGGCAGGCAGAGCAGGGGATAGAGCCAGCCGCCCGCCCGGGCCATGCGCGCCCCCAGACTCGGGGCCTCGGCAGGGGACGTGCGCGCCGTGATCCAGCCGGCCGCCAGCAGCGCCAGCACCCAGAGCGCCCCGCGCGGGGCCTCCGGCAGCCAGGGCAGCTGGAAGAGGCAGGCCAGCACGAAGAGGGTCCAGGCCGTGCCCAGCCCGTCGCCCCGGCGCGCCCCGGGCGCGGCGCCCAGGCCGCCCAGCAGGCGCGAGAAGCCCAGCAGGCCGCGCGAAAGCAGGATCTCGGCGATGGCCGAGGCCTCGGCGCGCACCATCACGAAGGCCGGGCCGGACGTGGCCCACAGCGTGGCCACTCCCAGGGCGAACCAGGAGAGGAAGAGCATGCGGCGCGCGGGCGGCAGGTCCGGGAAGCGGTCCCTGGCCTTGCGCAGGGCCAGGAAGGCCCCCAGGCAGAGCACGGCGGCCAGGCCGCCCAGGCGCGGCAGCACGTCCAGCAGGCGGGCGTCGCCGGAGTTGAAGAGGCTCAGGTAGGTGGCGGCCAGGCGGGGGAGGTCCTGCACGCGCTGGGCGGCCTCGGCCCAGGCCCCGGCGGTGAGGAAACCCTTGCCCTGGTTGAGGTAGTAGTCCTTCCAGGCGCGAGGGATGCGGTCGTTGATGGCCTGGGAGAGCCTGCCGATGCCGGTCTGGATGTCGCGGGTGGGGGAAAGGCCCTGGTCGAGCACGGTTTTCACGCGGCCGAGCTTGCCCTTGAGCTTGCGCAGGTCGCCCAGGAATTCGTTGAGGGTCTTCTGGGCGTCCTCCTGGGGGCCGGTGGCGTGCTGGCGTGCGAACTCGCCCTCCAGCTCGGCCATGCGCTCCTGGAAGTTCTTCAGGTCCACGTCGGCCTTGGAAAAGGGCTGGGCCACGGCCTCCACCTTGGCCTTGAGGATGTCCAGTCCCGCCAGCACTGCGCGCAGTTCCACGGGGCTGGACCCCGAAACCTTGGTGAGCACCATGAGCTCGTCGAGCTTCTTGCGCAGGGCCGAGAGGTCCTGCCGGGTGCGCGAGACCATGCCCGGCAGCTTCTGGGACACGCCATCCACATAGTCGATCTGGTATTGCAGCTCCTCGTAGTTGCGCTGGAGCACCAGCTTCCAGCTGTCGGGCTGCTCCTGGGGCGCGGGCTTGTCCTGCGGCTTGTCCTGCGGCTGGGCCTGGGCCTGCGGCTGTTGCTGGGGCTGCTTGTCCTGGGCGCGGCCGGGAGCTGTCCAGGCCAGGAGGGCCAGGGCCAGGACCAGGGCGGCGAAGCGGCGAATCGTCGGGTGGGATGCGTGCATGGGAGCCTCCGAATGGCGGACCGGCCGGGCCTGAAGCGGCCCCGGAGCGGACGGCCGCGCGGTCTGGCATCCTCCTAGCCAAAGCCGGGGCGCTTGGGAACCCCGGAGGCGCGCGCGCTACAGGTTGCTCAAAGTGCTGATGATCCATCTCCCGTCGATGCATTGGATGTCGATGATCGGTGGGCCGGATGGATCGTCGTCGCATTCAAACGTCAGCGAATGAAACCTGCTCCCCACTTGTCGATGATGTATCACGAGTGAAGTCGATCTCTCGAATCTCGATTTCCATGATCCTTCACCCACGAACAATCCCCTGTACAACCAGCTCGAAGCATCCGTCAGCATGGCCGCCGCCTCGGTCTGGTCACGGCAATTGTCAACGAGGCAGAACCCCTCGGCAAAGTATGCCTTCAGTTTCTCGACATCCATGTCGATGATCAGTCGCTTCACCGCCTCACCGGCGACGAGGGGGTTGCCGCATTCCTGGGCCCTGCTTTGGATCGGGAGCGACAGCGCGAGCCCAAGGCAACAAATCAGCACTGTTCTTCGATGACAAGGCATGCCTGCCTCCTCGGCAGTCTTTTGACCGGATCGACGTGCTTGCCGTTCCCGGCGTCGCGGTCGTCCATGGAATAAGCCGCTGCATGCAGCTGGATGTGGCCATGCGGGCCGGGACGGTCCGCGCGGCCGGTTGCCGCCGGTGTGCGGGGAAAGCGCTGCCTCATCTTTCTCCATGCGGCAGGAGGCTCGCCGGACAACGCGAAGCTGGTCATCCGTTTGAAAATAAACTCACCAGGAGCCATCCTTTGCCGTTTTTCATGAAGGTGAGGCCTGGCACGGAACGTGTGTAGGTTTTTTGAGAGACGTAGCTGATGCTCCAGGCCTTCTCGGACAGCCGGTGAAACTCGATGGTGATGTCGTCCGCCTTGAGGAGGTAGCTTCTGATGGATTCGTCACCCACGAAGAGGTGCTTGTAGAGCCAGCTCTTCTTGTTGGCGAGCAGCCTGGCGACCTGCTTTCGGCTGAGCGGGTCGTCCACGAACCAGATGGTGTCCGCGATGGAGGCGACGAGCCCCTTGGTGTCCTCCTTTTCGACCATCGCCTTGATCCGCAGGGCGATCTCCTTGAGTTCCTCGGGCTCTCCGGCAAGGCACCTGTTTGGAACGGACAACAGGAGCATGGAGACGGCAAGGAGGATGAACAAGCTACTTGTAGGTATACTGATTATTTTCGAATAATGTGCGAGGATCATAGGATGCATCCCTTCTGTTGTGTGTGAATAGACTAAAGTGCAAGTGCGGCCCTTTTGAAGTTCCAGATATATCTGTTGTTCCCAGTACGTCCCCAGGGTTCACCTTGTCGTTGACGCTAACGGATGGTTTGGAATGAACATAGGCTCCGTACTTGTAGTCCCCATGGTCCACAACAATTTGATTGTTCCCCATGCTGTCAGGGAGGACGTTAACGACTGTCCCTGGACGGCTTGCGTATACAGGGTCGCCGAGTTTGTTGCGGATGTCGATCCCATGGTGAAACCCTCTCTTCGGGTCCGTGCGATTCCCGTACGGACTGGTAATCACCATTGACGATCCGCCAACCGGCAACACGGGCCCATGAATCATCTTCTGCGTCTCGGGATCGAGCCCCTTCAGCCTCTCCCAGTTCTCCCGCTCCTTCTGCTGGCGCAGCACTTCCTGGGTCCGGTAGTCGAGCCCCTTCAGGCGTTCCCAGTCTTCCCGATTCAGCACGCTGGGGTCCGCGCTTCCGCGCACTTCACCGCTCACGCGTCCACGCACCTCCTGGCCCTGCCCGGCGGCAGGCTCCCCGGCGGCTTTCTGGCCGGAAGCCGCCCCGGGCGGCGTGGCGTCGGCCTGCTGCGCCGTCTCCCCGCCTGCCGCCCCGGCCTTCACGAAGGAAAGAAGTCCATGAGCCGTTTCCGGGCGCGCATCAGGGAGCGCGCCCCCTTGTCCTTGAGCTCCTTCGCCTGACGGGCTGCCCCCGGCGTCCATGAACCGAACCACATTCCCGGCGAATTGCTCCTGGCGCTCCTGGTCGGCGACGCCGCCCAACAGATCGCCCAGCTTCCAGGCATTGGCCAGGTTCCAGGCGCCACTACCGTTCAGATCCTGATTCTCCGTGCCCATTTTCGTTCCTCCTGAGTGCGGCTCAGCCGCTAGATTTCAGGGCAGTATATCCAGGAGAATGAAATTCGCAGCCCACATAGCGCTATGTGGGAAAAAATATAAAATATTTCTTCGCGCTGATCAATGCTGGCGTCTTCGGTCGCCCTGGCTCGAGTCCCTTGAGGAGTTCCGGGAATGCGCGATGGATGCCCGGTGGGGGCGGCAACCTTTCGGAAAAATGACTGACTCGGCGGATTTCTTCCCACATAGCGCTATGTGGGCTGCGCGAAATGCAAATCCTGATATTCTCCGTGGCTGTCCGGAATCACCCGGAACCCAAACAGAAGGAAAAGAATCATGCATTGCCCTCACTGCCGTGCCGAGTTGTCCCAGTTCAAGCCCGTCACCGATCCCAGGCGCGTCAAGCTCCACGCCCACCATGGAGCGATGGATTTGGACGCGGAACAACTCCACTCCCTGGCGCGAACCGCCATGGCCCACCTCGGGCTCCGCCGCCGCATGCTCGAGGCGGTTGGGGCGCTGGAGCACTACCGGGAAATTGTCGAGCGCATGGAGTTGGACCCGTATTTTTGCGAGCACGTGCTGGCCTTCGACGGCGACGGCGGAGCCGGCCTCTTTCCCGGCGCGGCCCGCAGAGCCCGCCTGAGCCACCTCAAGGAGCGCGTGCGCCAGGGCAGGGCCCGCGAGGGCGACCTGATGCGCTACCTGGAGCTGACCGACCGCGCCTGATACCCCGCCGCACGGGCCGGGCGGCCTTCCGCCCGGCCCCGCCTCGATTGCCAACGCGCACGAAAGCGTTTACCCCTGCCGCATGTCGGCATCCGCCAACGCCGGACCCGCGCGCGGCGCGTGTCCGCTCCCCTTCGACACCTTCGCCGGGTTCGCCGCCGGCGCGCTTCTGGCCCTGTCCTGGCCGGGCGCTGTCGCGTCCGCGCCCTGGCTGGGCTGGCCCCTGGCGGCGTTGTCCCTGGCCTGGTTCGCCCTGGCGCGCGCCCCCCTGGACGGGCCGCGGGCCTTCACCCGCGCGGTCGCCCTCGGCGGCCTGGGCGCCGCTCTCCTGGCCGCCCTGTGGAACCTCGCCCTGGACTTCGCCTGGACCCCCTGGACCTGGGTGGTCTCGCCCCTCATCAGCGGACGCGAGGTGCTCAAGATCTGGCTGGCGGCCCACGGCCAGTCCATCTATCCGCCGCCGGGGACGTATCCCTTCCTCACCACCCTCTACACGCCGCTCTTTTTCGTGCTGGGGGCCGGGCTCACGCGCCTGTTGGGCGATCCCGCGCTTTCCGGCATGCTCCTCACGGCGTTGCCCTACGCCGGAGCCTTCGCCGTCGTCACGCTCTGGGGGCGGCGCGAGACGGGCTCCTGGGCCGTGCCCCTGGCCTTCGCCGTACTGGCTTTCGCCTCGGTCCAGATGGCTCTGGCCGGGGTGATCCTCCGGCCGGACTGGCTGGCCTGGATGCTGGCCTACGCCGGGGCCATGCGCTTCACCGCCCGCGACGCGGGGGACAGGCCTTGGGCCGCCGCGCTGCTCCTGGGCGCGGCCATGCTCACCAAGCAGCAGACCCTGCCCGTGTTCCTGGCCCTGGTCACGCTCTGCATCTGGGACCGCTCCCTCTGGCGGCGCTGCCTCTTCACGGCCTGCGCGGCGGGCGCGCTCCTGGGCGTGGCGGCCCTGGCCATGCAGTGGGGCACCGGCGGGGCCTTCCTGATCCACACGCTCAAGTATCCCGCCAGCCTGGCGGCCGATCCGGGCATCACCAACTGGGAGAGCGCCGTGCCGCGCCTCGTCCGGTTCGGGATCAACCACGCAGCGCCCCTTGCCGCCTGGGCCGCCTGCCTGCTCGCTGGCCTGGCAAGGCGGCGCTTCCACGCTCTCGACTGGCTGCTCCTGGTGCAGGTCCCCTTCATCCTGCGCCTGATGATGACCTGGGGTGCTGCCGACAACTACTTCTGGGGCTTCCTGCCGCTACTCTACCTGCGCCTGGGCGTGGCCGCCGCCGCCATCGGCCGCGAGGGGCTGGCCCGGGGCGCGGCGGCCGCGTTGCTGGCGGCGCTCTGCCTGCCCGCCTCCCGGGGCTTCGACGACCCGGCCGCGCGCGCCACGCCCGCCAGGCCCGACCTCTCGGCCCTGGCCCGGGAGATCGCCCGGCCAGACGGCCCCCCGTGGCTCATCAACGCCGAGGCCGCGCCCCTGTTGCTTCCCCGGGAGTTCACCCCGAGGCTCGCGGCCTTCGACGCCATCGAGACACAGTTTTTCGAGCGCGTGGGCTACTGGCGCTTCGCGGGCTCCCCCCTGCACCGCGACATCGTCGGCCGTCGCTTCGGGGGCATCATCCTGGGCGACACCTTCCGCGACGAGCAGGTGCACAGCGTCATCAACCTCCACTACGCGCTCGAAAGCGTTCCCGATCCGCTCTACGCTGTCTATCGCCCCCTGCCCGGAGCCGTGGTGGAATACCCCGTGCCTACCGACCGGCCCGTGGCCGCCGAGGGCCTTACCCTCCAGGTGGCTTCCATCGACGGACTCGACGTGAACCAGAGCTTCGGCGGTTTCTTTTCCATGACCAAGAACGAAAAGGCCGCCTCCGGCCACGTGACCTTCTCCCTGCGCAAGCCGCCCGGGCCCGCCGTGGTGCACGTGGGGTTCCACCCCAAGGTGGCCTCCTTCGGCCCGGAAAACCTCCTGGAAGTGGACGTCGGCGACCCGGTCCGGACACTGCGCCGCCTGGGCGATTTTCCCGGCACGCCCCAGGACAACGACAAGGACCTCCACGCCCTCCCGGCCAGCGTCTCCTTCGAGACCGATGGCGAGGAGGCGCTCGTGCGCTTCACCGTGCGCGGCAACGCCAGGCTGTGGTTCGCCCCCACCATGCCCCTCATCTTCAGGGTGGTGCCCCGATGAAAGACCCCATTGCCGTCCATACCATTTCCCTTGGCTGTCCCAAGAACCTCACGGACACCGAGCTGCTCCTGGGCGGACTGCCCGGACCCGCCAGGCCCGTGGACCGCCCCGA
Source organism: Fundidesulfovibrio magnetotacticus (assembly GCF_013019105.1). Lineage (NCBI taxonomy): Bacteria > Pseudomonadati > Thermodesulfobacteriota > Desulfovibrionia > Desulfovibrionales > Desulfovibrionaceae > Fundidesulfovibrio > Fundidesulfovibrio magnetotacticus. Next base: position 108,299 of record NZ_BLTE01000005.1, on the reverse strand, counting down.
GGACGCCCGCCTCGTGCTCGTGAACACCTGCGGCTTCATCCGCCCCGCCGTGGAGGAGTCCGTGGCCGAAATCCTCGACGCGGCCCAGGCCCTGCGCGGGCTCGACCCCAAGCCGCTCCTGGCCGTTGCCGGGTGCCTCGTCAGCCGCTACGGGCAGGAGCTCAGGGACTCGCTCCCCGAGGTGGACCTCTGGCTTTCCACCCACGAAATCCCCGACTGGCCCTCGCGCATCGCCAACGCCCTGAGCCGCGCCCCCTCCGTCGCGCCGAAGCGGCTGCTCACCAGCCCCCCGAGCTACGCCTACCTCAAGATCAGCGAGGGCTGCCGCCACGCCTGCCGCTTCTGCACCATCCCCTCCATCCGGGGGCCGCTCAAAAGCCGCCCGGTCCGGGATCTGGCGGACGAGGCCCGCCATCTGCTGGACTCGGGGCGCAGCGAGCTGATCCTCGTGGCCCAGGACCTCACGGCCTACGGGCGCGACCTGGGCTACGAGCCCGGACTGCGCGGACTGCTGAAGACCCTCCTGCCCCTCAAGGGCCTCGCCCGGCTGCGCCTGCTCTACCTCTACCCGGCAGGCCTCACGCCGGGGCTCCTGGACTTCCTCAAGGACGCCGGGCCGCCGCTGCTCCCCTATTTCGACATCCCGCTCCAGCACGCCCACCCGGACGTGCTCCAGTCCATGGGCCGACCCTTCGCCAAAGACCCGCGACGCGTGGTGGACCTCGTGCGCGACCGCTTCCCCGAGGCGGCCATCCGCACGAGCCTCATCGTGGGCTATCCGGGCGAGACGCGCACCCACTTCGAATACCTCCTTCGCTTCGTGCGCGAGACGCGCTTCACCCACCTGGGCGTGTTCGCCTTCCAGGCCGAGGAGGGCACGCCCGCCGCGAAAATGCCGCGCCAGGTGGGCATGAAGACCCGCCAGGCCCGCCGGGATGCCGTCATGGCCGCCCAGGCCGAGATCTCCGAGGAGTGGCTGGAAGGATTTCAGGGGCGGGAACTGGACGTGCTCGTGGACGCCCCGCACCCCGAATGGCCCGGACTGCACGTGGGACGCGCCTGGTTCCAGGCCCCGGAGATCGACGGCGTCACCTACGTCTCCGGCCCCGGCGTGAAACCCGGGGCCATGGTGCGCGCCACCGTGGACGACACCAAGACCTACGACCTGGTGGCCCTGGCAGGCTGACGGCCACCCCGGGGCTCCGCCCCGGACCCCGGCAGGGCGCTGCCCCGCACCCGCCAGGGGGGAGCCCCCCCTGGACCCGGCAATTGCTTCGCGGGTTTCGCCGCAACCGTTGCGGCGGGGGACGCGAAGCTCCTTGAAAGTTTTTGAAGGAGAGTCCAGAGAGGAAACTTTTTTCAAAAAGTTTCCTCTCTGGCCGCCGGAGGCATCTTCCGCCTTCGTCACCTCTCTGCTGGAGGCCTCTTCCATGCGCGATTTCGAAGTGCGGCGAATGTTCGACACCATTGCGGGCGGCTACGACATGCAAAACAGCGTGCTCTCGCTGCGCATCGACGTGCTCTGGCGCAAGCGTCTGGCCCGGATGCTTCCCGCGGACCGGCCCATCACGGTGGCCGACGTGGCGGCGGGCACGGCCGAGGTGTCCCTGGAGATCGTGCGCCAGCGCCCCCTGTCCCGGGTGGTGGGCATCGACTTCACCCCGGCCATGCTGCGCGTTGGCCACGCCAAGCTGGCCCGGCGCGAGCCGCGCGGCCGGGTGCGTCTGGCCGCCGGGGACGCCCGCCGCCTGCCCCTGCGCGACGCCAGCGTGGACGCCGTGACCATCGCCTTCGGCATTCGCAACGTGCAGGAGCGCGCCGCTGCCCTGGGCGAGTTCTTCCGGGTGCTCAAGCCCGGCGGGCGTCTCCTGGTGCTGGAGTTCTCCCTGCCCGACAACGCCCTGTTGCGCGGCCTTTACCGCTTCTATTTCGACCGCGTGCTGCCCCCCTTCGGCAACTGGCTCTCACGCACGGACTACGCCTACTCCTACCTCATGGAATCGGTGCACGCCTTCCCGGACCACCAGACCTTCGCCGCCGAGATCCGCGACGCGGGGTTCGCCGACGTGGACCAGACGCCCCTCACGGGGGGCATCGCGCGCATCCACTCGGGCGTGCGCCCCGCGTAGCGTCGCGCTCAACGGCCGTCCCCGCAGACAAACCACGTCGTCAGCTGACCCATCGATTTGTCACAACGACGCGTGCATGCGCCCTTGGCGCGTGACGCGATGCCCTGCCTTTTGCGCCATGGGGTCCCGGTCGTTGTAGCGAAAACGCCGGGCTTCTCGCAAAATTATGTTCAGGCGTTTCGAGTTGTTGTCCGTCAGGGCTTGTGGGCGTCGTTCATTGGTGTTGCGCCGGATCGCCCTCCAGAATAGAATTGTTCCAATGTACAAAACCATATGGAGTGAAGCAGTGAGTTGTGCGCTTCCGGTCAACTCAGAAGCAGGGCAATGGCAATCGATATGGAACAGGTGGACGGTTTTGTAGGATGTTGCGTGGATTTGGAGTCTCAGGTTCGACGACTTGAAGAGGAACTTGCGGAATCCCGGCGGGAGGCGGCCCGGCACGCCCTGGCCGCCAAGAGGCTGGAGGCCGTCACCGCCAACGCCCTGGACGCCATCGTGATGATGGATGCCTCGGGACGCGCGACCTGCTGGAACAAGGCGGCCGAGCGCATGTTCGGCTGGCGCGCGGACGAGGTGCTCGGGCGCGACGTGCATGGGCTGCTCGCGCCGTCCGAGTCCGTGGGGCGCTACCTGGAGCATGCGGTCCGCTTCCGGGAGACGGGCCAGGGGCCGGCCCTGGGCCGCGTTCTGGAGCTGGAGGCCCGGCGCAGGGACGGCGGGGCGCTCTCCGTGGAGCTCACCGTGGCCGCCGTGGACATGGACGGCGAGTGGCATGCTCTGGCCGTGGTGCGCGACGTCACGGAGCGCAGGCGCATGGAGGATGCCCTGCGCGCCAGCGAGAGGCGTCTGGCCATGCTGGTGGAGACAGCGGGGGAGGGCATCTGGCAGCTCGACGCGGACCTGCGCACCGTGCATGTGAACGGCAAGATGGCCGGGCTGCTGGGGGTCGCGGCCGAGGACATGCTCGGCAGAAGCTACTTCGATTTCGTTTTCCCGGAAGACCTGCCGTTGGCCCGCGCGAAAATGCGGGAGCGCGCCCGGGGGGTCAACGACCGCTACGAGTTGCGCCTGCGCCGCCCCGACGGGACCGGGCTGTGGTTCCTGGTGTCGGCCACCGCCCTCATGGGCGAGGCCGGGGCGTTCGGGGGTGTCTTCGGAATGTTCATCGACATCACCGAACGACGCCGCGCCGAGGAAGCCCTTCGCCAGGAGAAGGCCTTCAGCGATGCGCTCGTCAACAGCGTGCCGGGACTTTTATACCTCTATTCCAGCGACGGACGCCTGTTCTACTGGAACAGCCGGACGGAGGAGGCCACGGGCTACGGCCCCGGGGAACTCGCGGACATGCGCCTGGAGGACTGGTTCCGGGGCCTGCCGGATGAGCTGGCCAAGGCGGAGGACGCCTGGAAGCTCGTGCGTTCCCAGGGTGCGGCCGAGCTGGAAACGCGACTTGTGATGAAGGACGGCACGTCCAGGCCCTTCTACCTCACCGCCGTTTCGCTGGAGCTGGAGGGCGAATCCTACCTGATCGGCATCGGCACCGATCTCACGGCCCTGGAGCACACCAGGTCGGCCCTGGCCGAGCGCGAGGCCGAATTCCGCCTCATCTTCGAGAACAACACCGACGCCATCGTCTGGGCCGACGCGGAAACCGGCCTCGTGGTGGACTGCAACATTGCGGCGGAACGACTTTTTGAACGCTCCCGGAAGGAGCTGATCGGACTGCCCCAGGCCCGGCTGCATCCCACGGACAGGGCCGGACAATACCGCGCGGCGTTCCGGGATTTCGTGGAGCAAGGCTCCGTGGATCTGCCCGACGCCGAGGTGGAGACGGCATCAGGCAGGCGCATTCCCGTGGAGCTTTCCGCCACCGTGGCCGACACCGGCAAGCGCCGCATCGCCCAGGGCATCTTCCGCGACGTCACCGCGCAGCGGCAATCGCGCCGGGAACTGGTGCGCAACCTGGAAGAAAAGGAACTGCTGCTGCGTGAGGTGCACCATCGCGTGAAGAACAACCTCCAACTGGTGACGAGCCTGGTGAACCTCCAGTTCGAGGGCTTCGACGCCCCGGGGGCCGCAGAGATGGCCCGCAACGTCAGCGGGCGCATCCGCTCCATGGCCCTGGTGCACGAACAGCTCTACCGCTCCGGCGACCTCTCGGGCATCGACATGGCCAGCTACGTGGAAATCCTGGCGGGCGAGCTGACCCGCGACACGCGCGCGACGACACGCCCCTCGTCCTGCGCCTGGAGGTGGAGCCCACGTTTCTGGGCATCGACGCGGCCATCCCCTGCGGGCTGCTGCTGAGCGAGCTGGTCACCAACGCCTGCAAGCACGCCTTCCCGGAAACCGCGTCCGGCGAGTTGGCCGTGCGCCTCTCCATTCGCGAAGGGCTCGCCCGGCTCGTGGTGGAGGACAACGGCAGGGGCCTGGAGCACGACTTCGACATCCGGGGCGCGCGCACCCTGGGGTTCACCCTGGTGCAGGCCCTGGTGGAGCAGCTGCGCGGGACGCTGAAGGTCGAAACGGGGCAGGGAACGCGCTTCACGGTGTCGTTTCCCCCGCGCTGAAAGCGGCGGCGCGCCTTCTCCGGCCTTGACACCACCCCCCGGGCGGGTCATGGAAGGTGGGACCCTCAGCACCCCTAACCTTCGGATATCGCCTATGTTCGTCAACTGGCCGGAACGCTTCTTCTGCAACTCCCCCGTGCGCCGCTTCCTCCAGGCCCGGCAGGTCCGGCAGTGGCTGGGCATGCGCAGGCCCACTCAAGGCTCCGACGTGCTGGAGATCGGCTGCGGCAACGGCGCCGGGGCCAGGCTCATCCTGGATCACTTCCGGCCCCGCTCCCTCACGGCCCTGGACCCGGACCCGGACATGCTGCGCCTGGCCCGCAAGCGCCTGGCGGGCACCATCGCCACCGTGGTGGAGGGCGACGCCCAACGCCTGCCCTGGGAAGACGCCAGCTTCGACGCCGTGGTGAACTTCGGCATCGTCCACCACTTGGAAGACTGGCGCGCCGGCCTGGGCGAAGTGGCCCGCGTGCTGCGTCCGGGCGGGGCCTTCTACATCGAGGAGATTTTTCCCGACCTCTACGCCAGCCCCTTCTGGCGGCACGTGGTGGCCCACCCCGTCCACGACCGCTTCCGCGCCCCCGAGTTCAAGGCGGAGCTGGACCGGCTGGGCCTTGCGCTCCTGCCGGGCTACCACGAATCGCGCCTGACCATGCTCGGCGTGGCCGTCAAAAAGGAGGACGCATGACCGACGCCCTGTCCGACCCGGTGTTCCTCTCCCGCCTTCAGTTCGCGGCCACGACCATGTTCCACATCCTCTGGCCGCTCACCACCATCGGCCTCTCGGTGTTCCTGGTGGCCCTGGAGGCGCTCTGGCTCGGGACCGGCGACCCGGACTACTACCGCCATTGCCGTTTCTGGGCTCGCATCTTCGCCGTGGGCTTCGCGGTGGGCGTGGTCAGCGGCATCCCCCTGGAGTTCCAGTTCGGCACCAACTGGGCGCCCTTCTCCGTGGCGGCGGGCAACTTCTTCGGGCAGGTGCTCTCCTTCGAGGGGGCCATGGCCTTCATGCTGGAGTCGGCGTTCCTCTCCATCATGCTCTTCGGCTGGAAGCGCGTGGGCCCCTGGGCGCACTTCCTCTCCACGGTGCTCGTGTGCTTCGCGGCCTCGCTCTCGGCCTTCTGGATCATGGCCGCCAACTCCTGGATGCAGACCCCGGCCGGGGGCCGCTTCGTGGACGGCGTGTTCCAGTTGGAAGACTTCTGGGCCGCCGTGTTCAACCCCGACACCGTGATCTCCTTCAGCCACATGTGGCTGGCCTGCCTCCAGACCAGCCTCTTCCTGGCGGGCGGCGTAAGCGCCTTCTACATCTGGCGCGGACGCCACACGGCCTTCTTCCTGCGCTCCTTCAGTCTGGCCGCCGCCATGGTACTGGTCGTGGCCCCCCTCCAGGCCCTTGTGGGCGACACCTCCGGCGTGCACATCGGCAAGCTCCAGCCCGCCAAGGTGGCGGCCATCGAGTCCCATTGGGAGACCAACAAGCCGGGAGAGGGCGCGTCCTGGAACATCGTCGCCTGGCCCGACCCCGAGAACGAGCGCAACGCCTTCGAGATCCGCGTGCCCTACGTGCTCTCGCTGCTCATCACCCACACGCCCACCGGGACAGTGCCCGGGCTCAAGGACTTCCCCAAGGAGGACCGGCCGCCCATCGTCATCCCCTTCTATGCCTTCAGGGCCATGGTGGGCATCGGCTTCGCCATGGTGGCCCTGGCCCTGGTCACGGTCTGGGCCTGGCGCAAGGGGCTGCTCGCGCCGGACGGCGCGCCGCGCCGCAAGCTGCTGCTGGGGGCCTGGATGGCCATGGCCCCCCTGGGCTACGTGGCCACGGAGATGGGCTGGGCCACCCGCGAGGTGGGCCGCCAGCCCTGGGTGATCCATGGCCTGCTGCGCACCTCCGACGGGGCGTCCATCCTGCCTGCCGAGGCCGTGTGGACCTCCCTGGCCATGTACGGAGCGGTCTACACCATCCTGCCGCTCATGGCCCTTTGGTTCTTCGGCAAGATCCTGGCCAAGGGGCCGGACCTCACGCTGCAACCGCCCGCGGCCGCGCGCAAGGGAGCCTGACCATGGACCACGCCCTCTACGCCGAACTCTGGCTCTGGCTCCTGGCCCTGGCCCTGGCCGCGACGGTGATCCTGGACGGATTCGACCTGGGCGTGGGCATCCTCTGCCTGCGCGAGCCCGACGAGGACGCCCGCGCCTCCATGATGGCCTCCATCGAGGGCGTCTGGCACGCCAACCAGACCTGGCTCGTGGTGGCGGGCGGCGTGCTTTTCGGGGCCTTCCCCAAGGCTTACGGGATGCTCCTGTCGTCGCTCTACCTGCCCGCCGGGTTGCTGCTCCTGGGGCTCATGGCCCGGGGCATCGGCCTGGAATACCACGCGGAGGGGGCAAACAAGCGCTTCTGGTCCAACCTGTTCGGCTACGGCAGTCTCCTGGTGGCCCTGGCCGAGGGGGCCATGCTGGGCGCGGTGATGCAGGGACTGCCCATGGAAGGGCATGTGCGCTTCCTCAAACCCTTCGCCTGGCTGGGTCTGGGGGCCGTCGCCGGGGCGGGGGCCATGGCCTGCGTGGTCTCGCTGCTGGGCGCGGCCTGGCTTTCCAGGGCCTCGCTCGCCCACCTCGCCAAGCCCGACGACGTGCTCCGGCTGGCCCTGGGCGCGGTGGCCCTGCAGCTGACCATGGCCTTCGTTGTCCCGGTTTCGGGGCTGGCGGGCATGGCGGTGTGGGCGGCGGGCCTTTGGTGCCTGCTGCGCGCCGTGCGGGCCTCGGGGATCGGCCCGTTCTGGGGCTGGACGTGGACCGGCGTGCTGCTCTTCCTGGTGGGCTGGCTCTGGGCCATGCGCCCGGAGTTCGCCCCGCCGGGCCTCACGCCGCTTTCGGCCTCGGCCGCCGCCGGATCGCTGCGCATCATGCTCATCGGCTTCGCCGTGGTCACCCCCGTGATCGTCGTCTACACCATCTACCAGTACAGGGTCTTCCGGGGCCAGGGGGCCTACCAGGACCACGAGTTGCACCACTAAGGCCCAAGGAGCCTCCATGCCTTTGCCTTCGGCCCCCGCCGCCGGGGTCTTCACGCGTCTCAAGCCGTTTCTCGCGCTCTCGCGCACGCCCCACGGGCTCATGGACATGGCCATGCCGGTCGCCGCCGCGCTGGCCTGCCTGGGCGCCTTTCCGCCCCCGGGCACGAGCCTGCTGGGGCTCATCACGGTGTTCGCAGGCTACACCGCCGTCTACGCCGTCAACGACCTGGCCGACTACCGCACCGACCGCGCCAACCATCTGGCCGGACCGCCCGACACCTCGGGCTATCTGGACGCGGCCTTCGCCCGCCATCCCCTGGCCATGGGCCTGCTCACCTGGAGGCAGGGCCTGGCCTGGACGGGCATCTGGGCCGTGGCCGCACTGGCCGGGGCGTGGGCGCTCAACCCGGCGTGCGCGTGGCTGTTGCTGGTCGGCGTGGCGCTGGAGGTGGTCTATTGCGGCCTGCTCAAGGTGACGCACCTGCGCGCCCTGGTGAACGGGGTGGTCAAGTCCCTGGGGGGCGCGGCGGCCGTGCTGGCCGTGGCCCCGCACGCGCCGCTCTGGATTCCCGTTGCGATCTTCGTCATGACCTTCTGCTGGGAGATCGGCGGCCAGAACATCCCGGCCGACTGGTTCGACCTGGAACTGGACCGCGCCCAGGGGGCGCGCACCCTCTGCGTGAGCCTTGGGCTGGAGCGCGCCGCGCGGGTGAGCGTGTGGACGCTTTCGGCTTCCACGGCCCTGGCGGGCCTGGTGCTGTGGCTCTCCCCCATGGGCATGCCCTGGTGGCTGGCCGCCCTGGGCGTGGGGACGGCGGCCTGGCTGCTGGTGCTGCCCGCCCTGGGCCTGGCGAGGGAACAGTCGCGGGAGTCGGCCTCGCTGCTCTTCAACCGGTCCAGTTGGTTCCCCGTGGCGCTTCTGGCCACGCTTCTGGCCGGTCTGGCCCTGCGCTAGCGTTGCGCCCGTGCGGACGCGGCGTTGCGGGGCAGGGGCGAGTGCTGTCGTTCCCGGGGGATATCAGGAATCCTGTAAGGTGCAGGCGGCGTCTCCGGCCACGGTGACGCGGTTCTTCCCGGCCTTTTTGGCCTCGTAGAGGGCCATGTCCACCCGGCGCACCAGGGCCTCGGCGCTCTCCGAGGGGTTGAACTGGGCCACGCCCAGGCTCGCGGTGACGGGCCTGCCCACGCCGAAATCCTGGCAGGCCAGGGTTTTGGCCAGCTTGCGCCCGCAGGTGAAGGCCCCCTGGAGCGTGGTCTGGGGCATGATCACCATGAATTCCTCGCCCCCGTAGCGGCACACCACGTCGGTGACGCGCACCCCGGCGCAGACCGTCCGGGCCAGGGCCACCAGCACGGTGTCTCCGGTCTGGTGGCCGAAGTTGTCGTTGACGGCCTTGAAGTCGTCGATGTCCAGCATGAGCAGGCACAGCTCCGAACCGTAGCGCTTGGCCCGGCCGATCTCCTTGGCCAACTCCGCCTCGAAGGCCTGGCGGTTGCCCACGCCGGTGAGGTGGTCGCGTCCGGCCAGTTGGAAGAAGCGAACCCGTTCGTGCTCGATGCGCGAGATGTCGGTGAAGGTGAGCAGGTGGAGGTCGCCGCCGTCCATGCGCACGCGGTCCAGGCGCAGGAGGAAGCGCGCGGGCTTGCCGCCGCGCTCCTGGCCGATGCCCGCCAGGATGAACTCGCGCCCGGTGTGGCGCTCGAGCCATGCGCCGATGCCCTGGGGCAATGAGGACTGGGCCATGCCGTGGCGCAGGGCCAGGGTGAAGTTCGCGCGCAGCCACGCGCCCAGGTCCTGCCCTTCCTGGGCCGAGCGGGGGAGGATGGCCTGGGGGTCGTTGAAGTAGAAGATGCGCTCTCCGTCGGTGAGCAGATGGCAGTTGGGCACGTGGGAGAGCAGGCCCCCCGCCATGGCCTGCCGGTAGGCGTCGCGGCCGCGCTTGGAGAGGGTCCTGGCGGCGCGTTCGAGCCCGGCGAAGATGTCCTCGGCGTTGTAGGGCTTCTTGATGAAGAGATTCACCCCCAGTTCGATGGCGTCCAGGTAGGACTCTTCCGCGCCGAAAGCGGAGGCCACGATGACGAAGGGGTCGCCGCCGTTGCCGCGGATTTCCCGGATCATGCCCAGGCCGTCCAGGCAGGGCATGCGCAGGTCGGTGACGATCACGTGGGGGGCGTGCTCGCGCCAGATGTCCAGGCCGCATTGGCCGTTGTCGGCCTGGAAGATGCGGGCCACGCGGTTCTCGAGCACTAGCGTCAGGGCGACGCGCGAGGGCGCGTCGTCTTCCACGATGAGTACCTTGAGCGAGTGCAGCGAAAGCCCGGTCATTGATGCGGAACCTACGGAAAAGAAAAAGTTTTTGAATGGATATCAGATATTGGCGGGGAGTCAAGGGCCAGTGAGCTGTATCGAAGGTTGTCAGATGCGCGCCCGCGGCGCATCGGCAGTGCCTTTGATGGTCGGAAACGGGGGAGCTTGCAGTCCGGGCCTTGTCCCGCACCCGGGAATGGGGGGGCGGCCTGTGTGTGGTGTGCCAGGTCCGGCAGGTGCGCGGCTGGAGGCGATCCCGGAGGCGGCTCGCGCCGGGGGGGTAGTCGGGGGCGGCGGCGGTTATTCGGCGCGGATCCGCACGTCCTGGCGCTCCTGGACCATGCCGCGCACGAAGGCTTGGCCAAGTTGGCCGAAGAACTCCTCCATGCGCGACTGCTCCTTGCGTGGGCCGCGCACGATGCCGGGCTTGCGGCGGGTGATGCCCGAGAGCGTCCTGAGTTCTTCCAGGGCGTCCTCGGCGGAGCCCATCTTGTCCACGAGCCCCAGGGTGAGGGCGTTGGCGGCGGTCATTGCCTTGCCCTGGAGGGCGTTGACGGCGGCGGGGTCCAGGTTGCGGGACTGGGCCACGTCGGCCACGAAGATGTCGCGCAGGTCGGTGATGAGTTCCTGGAGGTAGGCCTTGTCTTCGGCGGTCATGTCCCGGAAGGGGGAGCCCGCGTCCTTGAGCGTTCCCGTGGTGAAGCTGTGGAAGGCCAGGCCCAGGCGGTCCGTGGCCTCGCGCACGTTGGGGAACATGCTGCGCACGCCGATGGAGCCGGTGATGGAGCCGGGGAGGGCGTAGATCACCTTGGCGGGGCAGGCGACGTAGTAGCCGCCGCTGGCGGCCACGGAGCCGAAGGAGGCCACCACGGGCTTGTGGCGGGCCAGGTCGCGCACGGCGCGGTGGATCTCCTGGGAGGGGCCGAAGCCGCCGCCGCCGGAGTCCACGCGCAGGAGCACGCCCTTGACGGCCTTGTCGTCGCGCAGCTTGCGCACGAAGGCCACCACGCGCCGGGAACTCTCGATGGTCCCTTCGATCTGGACCACGCCGAGCTTTTCGGAGTCGAACCAGGAGAGCGGAAAGTCATCGTCGTCTTGTCCGTCGGCCGGAAAAAAGGCCATGGCCCCCACCGAGAGGGCCATGGCCGCTAGAAGAAGCGCGAAGACGAAGAGCACGGGATGCTTCCCGCGCAGCCCCGTCTTCGCGGTCGGTTCGTTACTGCTGGGCATCCTCTTGCTTCTGGCGCAGGAGGTCGCCCAGGCCGACGCCCACTTCGGGGCCGGAGGAGCGGTATTCCTTGGCCTTGCGCTTGTCGTCCTCGTCCTTGATGGCCTTGATGGAGAGGCCCAGGCGGCGCTCGTCGGCCGAGACGTGGATGACGCGGGCTTCGATCTGGTCGTTCTCTTTGTAGAGTTCGGCCGGGGTCTTCACCTTCTTGCGGCTGATTTCGGAGACGTGGACCAGGCCTTCGATGCCCTCTTCCACTTCAACGAACAGGCCGAAGTCGGTGATGTTGGTCACGGTGCCCTTCACGGTGGCGCCCACGGGGTAGCGGGCGGGCACGTCGTGCCAGGGGTCGTCGGCCAGTTGCTTGATGCCCAGGGTGAACTTCTCGTTCTGCTTGTCCACGGTGAGCACTTTGGCGCGCACCACGTCGCCCACTTTGAACATCTCGCCGGGATGGCGGACCTTCTTGGTCCAGGAGATGTCGGAGACGTGGATGAGGCCGTCGATGCCGTCCTCGATGCCGATGAAGATGCCGAACTCGGTGATGTTCTTCACCGTGCCTTCCAGCACCGCGCCCTCGGGGTAGCGGTCGGCCACCAGATCCCAGGGGTTGGGCTTCACCTGCTTCATGCCGAGGCTGATGCGCTTCTTGTCCTGGTCGACGCCCAGCACGACCACCTCGACCTCGTCGCCCAGGTGGACCATCTGGGAGGGGTGGCGCAGCTTGCGGGTCCAGCTCATCTCGGAGATGTGCACCAGGCCCTCGACGCCGGCTTCCAGTTCCACGAAGGCGCCGTAGTCCACCAGGTTGGTGACCTTGCCGGACATGCGGCTGCCCACGGGGTACTTGTCGGCGATGTTCTGCCAGGGGTCGGGCGTGAGCTGCTTCATGCCCAGGGAGACCTTCTGCTTGTCCTTGTCGAAGGAGAGCACCTTCAGTTCAAGCTCGTCGCCCAGTCCGACCATCTCCTTGGGATGCTTCACGCGCTTCCAGGACATGTCGGTGATGTGCATGAGGCCGTCCAGGCCGCCCAGGTCCACGAACACTCCGTACTCGGTGATGTTCTTCACGCGGCCGGTGACGGTCTGGCCCTCTTCGAGGGTGGTCAGCAGGTCGCGGCGCAGGGATTCGCGGCGTTCTTCCAGCAGCACGCGGCGCGACACGATGACGTTGGAGCGCCGGCGGTTGATCTTGAGGACACGGAACTCGAATTCCTTGCCGACCAGCGCGTCCATGTCGGGCACGGGGCGCAGGTCCACGTGGGAGCCGGGCAGGAAGGCTTCGACGCCGCCCAGGTCCACGGTGTAGCCGCCCTTGATGCGCCGCTGGATGCGGCCGGAGATGATGTCGTCCTTGTCTTGGAGGTCTTCCAGCTTGTCGAAGAGCTGCATCCGCTTGGCGCGGTCGCGGGAGAGGTGGATGGTCCCCTCGGATTCGTTCTTGCCCACCACGTAGACGTCGATTTCTTCGCCCACGCCCACCGTGACGTTGCCTTCGGCGTCGGTGAATTCCGACACCGGGATCTGGCCCTCGGACTTGAAGTTCACATCCACGAGGATGTGCTCCTTGCCCACGCGCACCACCACACCCTTGGTGATGACGCCTTCCTCGAGATCCCCGAAGTCTTCGTTCAGGTAATCTTCGAGAGCGGCCTCGAAGTTGACTTCCATGTCCTGGTTGCTGGTTGATTTGGGATGTTCGGCGTTGATCATGACTTGGTTGACCTCCAACAGGATATTCCCTCGCAAAAAAGGATTCAGACCCGTACCCGAAATGGCGTTGGGTGACAACCGCTAATAACGCCTTGGGGACGCGTTTCAACCGGGGATTGGGAGTTTTTGGACAAGCACGCGGTCAATCCTCAGGCCGTCCAGGTCCACCACCTCGAAGCGGTGTCCCTCGTGCTCGAAGGCCTCGGCCACGGCCGGGATGCGGCCCAGCCGGAAGAGCACGAACCCGGCCACGGTCTGGAATTCTCCGGGGGGCACGTCCCGGCCCAGCAGCTCGAAGAGTTCGGAGGCCGGAGTGAGCCCGTCCACCAGCAGCGAGCCGTCCTGGCGCACGGCGATGCGCTGTTCGCCGCGCGAGGGCGGCGCGAGCCCCCCCACGATGGCCGCCAGCACGTCGGTGAGCGTGGCCAGCCCCTGCACGGCCCCGAACTCGTCCACCACCAAGGCCATGGCCTGCCCCGCCTCGCGCAGCTGCACCAGCAGGTTGGAGACCGTGGTGGTCTCCAGCACGTGGGGCGGGTGCTGGAGCAGGCCGCGCACCGTCTGGGGGTTGGCGGCGTAGTCCACGCAGAGCAGGTCCTTTGCCTCGGCCACGCCCAGCAGGTTGTCCAGGCCGCCGCGCATCACGGGAAAGCGGTTGAAGGGCGTGGCCCGGATGGTGGCCTGGATGCGCTCCGGGTGGTCCAGGTCCAGGGCCACGATGCGCGCGCGGTGGGTCATGACGGCCGCCACGGGGCGGTCGTCCAGGAGCAGGGCGCGCTCGGCCATGGCCCCCTCGTCGCGCTCGAGCACGCCCGATGCGGCGGCCTGGCGCACCAGCAGGCGCAGCTCGTCCTCGCTCACGCCGTCGTGCCCGCCGTCGCTCTGGGGAAATAGCCGCAGCACCAGGTGGGTGGAGGCCGAGAGCACCCAGACGAAGGGCGCGGCGAGGCGCAGCAGGATGGCCATGGGCCGGGCCACGGCCACCGCGAGGGCCTCCGGGTTGGCGATGGCCAGACGCTTGGGGACCAGCTCACCCGCAATGAGCGACACGTAGGTGACGCCGGCCACCACCAGGGCGAAGCCCAGGGCCTCGGCGTGGGGCGCGAGCGCGGGAATGCCCGCCAGCAGGGAGCGCGCGTGTCCGGCCAGGGAGGCCTCGCCCAGCGCGCCCGAAAGGATGGTCAGAAGCGTCACGCCGATCTGGAGCGCGGCCAGAAAGTTCTGGGGCCTGCGCCCCAGGTCCAGGGCCGCGCGCGCCCCGCGCGACCCCCGGGAGGCCATCTGTTCCAGGCGGTGGGGCCGGGCCGTGAGCACGGCCAGTTCGGCGGCGGCGAAGCAGCCGCCCAGAAGGATCAGCCCCAGCACCAGGGCGATGTCGGCAATGAGGTCGAGCATGTGGGACGTATAGGGCTCGACGCCCGTCGGGGCAACCGCAATGGAAGACTGTTCGTGCAGGGTGATTCCTAACAGGTAATCTCTTGGTGTTGGCCGTTGCTTTCAGCCAGTCCGCGCAATGTTGATCATAACTCTGGACCTGACCGTTTGAGTCGTATATGATTGGTGATGATATTCTCCGTCACTCTGCGGGAGAGGTCGCTTCCTGAGGGGCAAGGAGGATACGCGTCAATGCGGAACGTCGGGGGGCCTGGACGCGGCATCGCGGGCGTAACTTACAACGTCGGAGGGGGGCATGCGGCTTACATTGAAACTTGCGCTGGCGTTTGGCGCGTGCACGGCGCTTATCGTGATCCTGGGCGTGGCGAATATTTATTCCATGCGCGCCATGAGCCTGAACATCAACGAGGTGGCCACCAACTGGCTGCCCAGCGTCAAGATCCTGGGCGAGATCAACGCCCGGCTCAACGATGTCCGCAGGGTCCAGCTTCTGGCCGGGATCGCCGAAACGCAGGAACTCCGACAGCAGCAGGAGGAGCGGGTCAAGGGCTCACTGGAGAAGCTGGATGCGGCCCGCGCGGTCTATGAAAAACTGATCTCCAGCGACGAGGAACGCAAAATCTACGACGACTTCAAGAAATACTTCACCGAGTACCTCGCCCTGCAGAAGACAGTGGCCGAACTGAACAAGGCTGGCAGGAACGAGGATGCGCTCAAGATGCAGTCCACGGGCATGCGCGCCTCCTTCAACGGCGCGCTGGACGCCGTGAACCGCGCCATCGCCATCAACGACAAGGGCTCCGCCGCCGAGGCGGCCAGCGGCATCACCGCCTACGAGCGCGCCTGGCTCACGTCCGTGATCATGCTCGCTGTTTCCTTTGTCGTCGCAATGGCCCTGGGCTATTTCATCCCTCGCTCCATCACCGTGCCGCTGTCCAAGAGCGTGGCCTTTGCCGACAAGCTCTCCCTGGGCGACCTGAGCGCCAAACTGGACATCGACCTCAAAAACGAGATCGGCGCGCTGGCCAACTCCCTGCGTGGCGTGGCCGAGGCCGAGCGCGGCGTGGCCGACATGGCCTCCAGGGTGGCCTCGGGCGACCTGACGGTGAATGTTGAGCCTCGCTCCCCGGCGGACACGCTGCTGTTGTCGTTCAAGGCCCTCGTGGAAGCCGAGAAGGGCGTGGCCGAGCTGGCCCGCAAGCTCTCGGTGGGCGACCTGGGCGTGGACGTGAGGCCGCGTTCCGACCACGACGACCTCATGCGCTCCATCGCCGCGCTGGTGGAGGCCGAAAAGGGCATCACCGCGCTCTCCGCCAAGCTCTCCCAGGGCGACCTGCGCGTGGACGTGAAGCCGCGCAGCGCGGAGGACGAACTGCTCAACGCCTTCGCCACCATGGTCAGCCGCATCACCGGCGTGGTGGTGGAGGTGCAGGCCGGAGCGCAGAACGTGGCCTCGGGCAGCGAGGAGCTTTCCTCGGCGGCCCAGAGCCTGTCCCAGGCCACCACCGAGCAGGCCGCCGCGCTGGAGGAATCCTCCGCGTCCATGGAGGAGATGTCCTCGTCCATCAGCCAGAACGCCGACAACGCCCGCCAGACAGAGGCCATCGCCGCCAAGGCCGCCCAGGACGCCAAGGAGTCCGGCGGGGCCATGTCCCAGACCGTGACGGCCATGAAGGACATCGCCCGGAAGATCTCCATCATCGAGGAGATCGCCCGGCAGACCGACCTGCTGGCCCTGAACGCCGCCATCGAGGCCGCCCGCGCGGGCGAACACGGCAAAGGCTTCGCGGTGGTTGCCGCCGAGGTGCGCAAGCTGGCCGAGCGCAGCCAGCAGGCCGCAGCCGAGATCAACACCCTCTCGGGCAGCTCCACGGCCGTCACCGAGAGCACCGGCGAGCTGCTCAACCGGCTCGTGCCCGACATCCAGAAGACCGCCGAACTTGTGCAGGAGATCAGCGCCGCCAGCGCCGAGCAGAACTCCGGCGCGACCCAGGTGAACAAGGCCCTGCAGCAGCTCGACCAGGTGGTGCAGCAGAACGCCTCCGCCGCCGAGGAGATGGCCTCCACCGCCGAGGAGCTTTCCGGCCAGGCCGAGCAGCTTCAGAGCGTCATCGCCTTCTTCCAGGTGGACGAGGACGTCTCCGGGACCCGGCGCATGCTCCCCCAGGCAAGGTCCGCCAAGCCCCAGCGTGCCGCCGGGTCAGCCCCCAAGAAGAAGGGCCAGGGCGTGGCCCTGGCCATGGGCGACGACCTTGACAACAAGGACTTCGAACGGTTCTAGGCGAGGGCAAGGAGCAACCACATGAGCGACACATTGCACGCCACGAGCCATCGCTACCTGACCTTCACCCTGGGCCGGGACATGTTTGCCCTGGACATCGCCTGCGTCCGCGAAATCCTGGACATGACGGAGATCACCCGCATCCCGCAGGCCCCCGAGGCCGTGCGCGGGGTGGTGAACGTGCGCGGCGCGGCCGTGCCCGTGGTGGACCTGCGCCTGCGCTTCGGCATGGAGGCGGGCGAACAGACGGTGCACACGCGCATCATCATCGTGGAAATCCCCACGGGGGATTCCATCACGGTGCTGGGGGCCATCGCGGACTCGGTGAAGGAGGTGCTGGAACTGGAGCCGGACGCCATCGCACCCCCTCCCAGCATGGGCACGGGCGTGGCCACGGACTTCCTGCGCGGCATCGGCAAGTCGGGCGGCAGGTTCATCCTGATCCTGGAAATCTCCAAGGTCCTCGGAACCTCCGAGGTGCTCTCCATCAAGGAGCTGGGGGATATGGCCGCCGGAGAAACCCAGGCCTGAGCCCGGGAGGGCTTTCGCTCCGGGCGGGCTCCACGGGGGCCCGCCCGTGCGGGCGGGGGATTGGCTCCTTGCGGCTTCCCCCGAGGTCCCCCGCGTGGCGGGGCCTTGGGCAGGGCGGCTTGCCCCTCCCAGGGCGGTCCACGCCAGCCGCCTCGCGGCGGAAGGCGTCCGGCTGGGAGGGGGACGCCCGTAACCCGCCCGCCGCGCGCGCTTCCGACCCCGAGGCTGGACCGCGAAGCGGCCAGCGGCTATGAGTCGCGTGGCCATGCTCCAGTCTCTTCTCGCCCTCGCCGAGCTTTGGCTCCTCGCGGCCTCCTGGTACCGCCTTCAGGATGGGGAACTCACCGTGGCCGATGCCATGGCCCGGTCCCTGGCCCTTTCCCTGGCCTCCCTGGGGCTTGTGTCCATCGCCCTTTTCGCGGCGGGCCTCGCGCGCCTCCATCACCTGCTGGACGCTGGCGTGCTGGGCTTCGCCTGTTACAGCGCCTACGCCGGACAAAGACGCTTTCTGCCGGAACTGCGCCACGCGGGAGCCGCCCTCGCCCGGGAACCCCTGGCCTGGTGCCTGGGCGCGGCGGCCCTGGCGCTGCTCGTCCAGGCCCTGGCCGCGCCGCCCGCCAACTGGGACTCCATGACCTACAACCTGGCCCGGGTGCTCCTGATGATGCAGGAGAACACGCTCTTCCCGGTCAACTACAACACGTTCCGCCAACTGGCCTTCAGCCCAGGGTTCGACCTTCTGCACTTCTTCTTCCTGCGCCTGGGCACGGACGCGGGCGTGGCCGTCTTCGCCTGGGCGGCCTGGTGCTGCGTGATCCTTTCGGCCTACGCCCTGGCCCGGGAGCGTGGCCCCAGGCCCATGGCCCTGGCGGTGGCGCTGGTCACGGCGTCGCTCAAGCTCCTGGCGCTCCAGGCCACGTCCACCAAGAACGACATCGGGGCGGCGGCCATGGCCTGCGCCTGCCTGCTGGGCCTCTCGGCGCTCCTGCGCCGCGGCCGCGCGGCGGATGCGGCCTTCCTGGCCGCGTGCGTGGTCTACGGGCTCTCGGTGAAGACCTATTTCGCCTTCTTCGTGCTGTGCCTGGGGGGCTCGCTGTTGCTGTTCCACAGGCGCGAACTGGCCTCCCTGGCGCTGGGCGCATGGCGGGCCTCGCCCCGGGGCGTGCTGGCAGGCCTCGGCCTGACGCTGGCCGGGGCCTGTCTGGCCCTGGTCACCCAGATCGTCTGCCTCCTGCGCTTCGGAGACCCTTTCGGCCCGGAGCCCTACGTTTCGGCCCACCGCAACCTGGACGGCCTCGCGGGCCTCGCGTCCAACCTCGTCCGCTACGCCCTCCAACTGCCGGACCTGCCCGGGACGTGGTGGACGAACCTCCTGAGGCAGGCGCACCGGGCGCTCCTGGGCGGGGACCTTGGGCCGGGCGCTGCCATGGGCTTCGCCCCGGGCTACGGCCCCGGGGCCTGGTGGAGCGAGGACGTGGGCTGGTTCGGCCCCGTGGCGCTCCTGGCGGCCGGATGCGCGCTGGCAGGGCTTTTCAGTCGTGAGCGTTTCGTGCGCACGGTCTCCTGGGCCCTGGCGGGCACGGCCCTGTGCCTCTCCGCGACCATCGCCTGGATGGGCTACAACGGCCGCTTCTTCTCGCTAGTGTTCGCCTGCTCGGCGCTGCCCCTTGCCTGGGCCGCCCGCTGGTGGTGGGCCGCTCGTCGGCCGCGCTGCATCGTGCTGGGCGCGAGCCTGGCCGTGTTGTGTTCGGTGCTGCTCCTCAACCAGGAAAAGCCCCTGCTGGACCACACGGACCTGGGCGGCGCGCCGACGGACTGGGCCAAGGCCCTGCAACGCCGCGAGGGCGGCCGCCGGGGCGTGTACGACGAGCACTTCAACTCCTTCGTCTTCCTGGAATACCTCAAGCGCGGCACCTTCCCGGACCGGCGGATTCTCCTGGTGGCCGGGCCTGACAGCTGGGTCTATCCGCCGCTTTTCTTCGGCGCGCACCGCTGGGTGGTGACGGGCCGGGAAAACCCGGTGGCGCGCCTGGACGGGGAATTCTTCGACATCCGCGACTGCGGACGCCTGCGCGAACTGGCCCGGCGCTTCGACCTGGTGGTGGTCATGGAGCACGACGAGGCCCTGGCCTGCATCCAGGGGGCGGGCTGGCGCGAGGTGCTGCGCACCGTGGCCCACTGGGGGCCGGTGGCCGTGTTCGAGCCCGGCCCCGCGCCCTGAGCCGGGCCTCCCGGCGCAAAGTTCCCCTTATGGGGCAAGTGCGGGGGCCGTCCGTCGCGGGCGTCTTCGGCAGGCAGGCGTCGCTCGCGGGGATGTCCGGCAGGCGCTGGCCGTTCGTCGCGGGCGTCCTCGACAGGGGACGGCCCGGCATGTACACCCAAATGCCAACGAATGACGCCGCCGCGCGGCGCAAGGAGACCCGCATGGCCGAGACGAAGACCTTCACCCTTGAGGAGCTGGCGCGCTTCGACGGCAAGGAGGGCCGCCCCGCCTACGTGGCCCAGGGCGGCAAGGTGTACGACATCACCGCCTCGAAGCTCTGGAAGGCCGGACGCCACATGAACCGCCACGACGCCGGGGCCGACCTCTCTGCGGAGCTGCCCCACGCGCCCCACGGCAACGACCGCCTGGAGCGCTACCCCCTGGTGGGCGTGGTGGCCCCGGAGTGCGCCGTGCCCCACGCCCAGGACCGCGACGCCGAGCTGCCCTGGCTCTTGCGCAAGAGCCCCTTCCTGCGCCGCCACCCCCACCCCATGACCGTGCACTTTCCCATCGGCTTCGCCACCGGGGCCGTGTTCTTTCTGGTGCTCTTCAAGCTCTTCGGGGGGGCGTTCCTGGAGTCGGGCGTGCACGCCATGAACCTCGCGGGCGCCGTGTTCACGCCCGTGGCCCTGGCGACGGGCCTGGCCACCTGGAAATACAACTACGGCTGCACCCTGGTGCGGCCGGTGCGGATCAAGCTGTACCTTTCGCCCGTGCTGTGGGTGCAGTTCGTGGCCTGCGCGGTCTGGTTCGGGTTCGATCCGGCGGCCCTTTCCACCGGCTCGGGCCTGGCGCTGCTCACGTTCTCCATGCTGCCGGTGATGGGCGTTCTGGGCTTCATCGGGGCCACGCTCACCTTCCCCCTGCACGACTAGGGCTCGCCCCCCACGTCGCGCGGGGCCGCTGAAAAAGCCGCAAAGCCGACTTTATCAGCAGCCACGGAGCGGCAAGGCCGTTCTCAGCTCGAATGAGAACCCGGCGGCGGCCCTGCCCTCAAACGAACCGCCGCCCCGGCCTTGATGCAGGCCGGGGCGGCGTTTTGTCGCGTTGCGCGCGGGGGGGGGCGGCGGCCCATCATCGAGCGCGCCGGGCGCTGGCGGCGATCCGGTTCGTTCCCGAAACGGCCGTTACTTCTTATAGCGGCCCGTGATCCACCCCCGGACCAGGATGTGGCCCTCCACGGCCAGGAGGAAATCCTGCTTGGTGGCGTTCTCGGGCAGGTCCAGCAGGGAGTCCAGGGCGAACACCTCGATGAGGTAGCGCCGCGTGACCCCGGCCGGGGGGCAGGGCCCGGTGTAGCCGGGCTTGGCGTTGCCCAGGGCGATCTGCATGCCGCCGCCCTTGAGCTGGCGGGTCCTGGGCTGGTTCTCGGCGATGGAGATGTAGGTGGGGGCCAGGTTGTAGGCGATCCACAAGGGCTGCTGCCCCCTGGGCGAGTCCTGCTCGGTCATGAGGATGGCCAGGGACTTGGCCTCGCCGGGCACGCCCACCACCTGCAGGGGCGGGGAGCGGTCGCCCCCCTCGCATCCGGACTGACGGGGCATGCGTTCGCCGTCCTTGAAGGCCGGGCTCGAGACCGAGAGCGCGGAAGCCCGGGCCTCCGCGCCCGCGAGGAAGAGGAACAAGGCGGCCAGGAAGGCCGCGCGCGCAAAGCCCTTCATGTGCAGGTCTCCAGGGTGTTCCGGGGGCCGTCACGCCCCCATGCGCCACAGGTACGCCTGGACGGTGTTCTTGAGCAGCATGGCGATGGTCATTGGGCCGATGCCGCCGGGCACGGGGGTGATGGCCGAGGCCACCTCCTTCACCGAGGCGAAGTCCACGTCGCCGCACAGGCCGGATTCGTCGCGGTTCATGCCCACGTCCATCACCACGGCTCCGGGCTTGACCATGTCCGCCGTGATCATCTTCGCCCGGCCGATGGCCGCCACCAGGATGTCGGCTTGGCGGCACTCGTCGGCCAGGTTCCTGGTGCGGGAGTGGCACACGGTCACCGTGGCGTCGGCCTTGGTGAGCATGAGGGCCATGGGCTTGCCCACGATGTTGGAGCGCCCCACCACCACGGCCTTCCTGCCGGAGCAGGGGATGCCGTATTTCTCCAGGAGGAACATGACGCCCGCCGGGGTGCAGGGAGGAAGGCTGGGCAGGCCGATGGAGAGGCGGCCCACGCTCACGGGGTGGAAGCCGTCAACGTCCTTGGCCGGGTCCACCAGGGACTGCACGTCCAGGAGGTTCAGGCCCCTGGGCAGGGGGGCCTGCACGAGGATGCCGTCGATGTCCGGGTCGGCGTTGAGGCCAGACACCAGCGACTCCAGGGCCGCCTGGCCGATCTCGGCCTCCACGCGGTGGGCGGTGGAGCGAATGCCCGCGTCGGCGCAGGCCTTTTCCTTGTTGCGCACGTAGATCTGGGAGGCCGGATCGTCGCCCACCAGCACCACGGCCAGGTGGGGCGTGCGTCCGTACTGTTCGGCCAGCCGCGCGGTTTCCTGGGCGAGTTCCTGGCGCAGGGCCTGGGCCGTGGCCTTGCCGTCGAGAAGCAGCATGGTGAAACCCCGTTGGGAAAGGCGTTTCGCGCGGAGACGATGCCCCGGCGCGTTGGGCCGACAGGATAGGCCATGTACCCCGGCATTGCAAACAGGGCGGGCCGACACTGAACCCTTCGCATCGCTACCTTTTTCCGGGAAGCGGGGCAAGGGGAAAGCCCGCTCGGCAGCCGGGGCGAACGCCTGGCGCGCCGCCCTTTTCGGACGCTTCGCGTCGGGCACGCGCGAGGCGCGGATACCCCGGCCCTTGCGCCACGGCGCACGGCGGCCCGGAGAGGTCGATGCCCCCCGGATCGCTCCGGGGGGCATCGGTTGGGGCGTTTCTGGGGCGCTGGAGGCTCTGCCGCCCGATCAGCCCATCTGGATCTCGATCTTGCGGGGCTGGGCCTTTTCGGCCTTGGGCAGGTGCAGTTCCAGCACGCCGTTCTTGAGCACCGCGTTGATGCGGTGCTTGTCCACGATGTGGGAGAGGGTGAAGCCCCGGTAGTATTCGCCGTTGCCGAACTCCACGTGGATAAGCTTCTCCTCGGCTTCGGAGGCGGGGTAGGCCGTGCGGCCCGACACCTTGATCTCGTCCTCGTTCAGGTCGATGACCAGGGCCTCCTTGGAGACGCCGGGCATATCCATGTAGATGTAGAAGCCGTCCTCGGTCTCCACGATGTCGGTGGCGGGCTTGACGCGGGGCAGGCCCCTTTCCTCGTTTCTCTGGTTCTCGCTCATGGCGCGTCCTCCGTCCTAGGCGATGTCGATGGAGATCTTGCGGGGCTTGCTGGCTTCGCTCTTGGGCAGGGTGATTTCCAGCAGGCCGTCCTTCATGCGCGCGGCGACCTTCTCGCGGTCGATGGGTGCGCTCACGTTGACCACGCGCTGGAACGCGCCGGTGGGGCGCTCCTGGCGGTAGTACTTGCCCTTGGCGGACTTGCGCTCGCCCTTGATGGCCAGGCTGGACTCGGTGAGCGTCAGGTCGATCTCGGAGATGTCCATGCCGGGCAGTTCGCAGCGCACGGTGATGGCGTCGGGCGTCTCGGAGATGTTCACGGGCGGGTAGGCGTAGGGCCTCTGCGAGATGGCCATGGAGGGCGACCAGAAGGCCTCGAAGATCCGGTCGAGGGGCGTCTGCTGCCCGAAGAGGGGACTGAAGTCGATGACCATAAGGAAACCTCCTGAGGGATCGTTTTCGAAGTTTACCATAATCACGGGCGTCCTGGCGTCAAGAAGGTCGAGGGTCGCCCTGGTGCACGGGCTGGGCCGGAGGGGGCGCGACGGCGGAAAATTTTTACGGGTCGCCCACATAGCGCTATGTGGGGTGCAATTCGTTTCCTCCTGCATACAATGCACGGTCATCGGACCTTCGGCAGGTCCGCAATCGACCGTAGGAGGAACCATCCATGACCATGCCGACGTATGCCCAGACGTGCCAGGCCGGGGCGCAAGCCCCCTGGGGAATCGACCCCACGCTCGCGGGAGAGGCCCCGCTTTCCGGTCCCGGCGGCGCGGTGGCGCAACCCGAACTCGGGGCGCGAACGCCTCTCGACGACCCCTGCATCGTCGCGTTCGAGCCCCTGCTGGACTACCTGCAACGGCGGCCCGCATGGCAGGCCGCCGTGGAGGGCCACCCCGGCGGCCTGGACTGGGACCGGCTGCTGGACCACGGCCCCGCTCCCGCCGAGCCCGAATCGCTCGCGCGCTGGGAAGGC
Source organism: Fundidesulfovibrio magnetotacticus (assembly GCF_013019105.1). NCBI lineage: Bacteria > Pseudomonadati > Thermodesulfobacteriota > Desulfovibrionia > Desulfovibrionales > Desulfovibrionaceae > Fundidesulfovibrio > Fundidesulfovibrio magnetotacticus. The sequence goes on along the minus strand of NZ_BLTE01000005.1, from coordinate 84,621 downwards.
GCGCGCGACGCCCTGGCCAGTTTCAAGCCCTTCCTCAAGGAGCGGGAGGCGCGCCTCTCCGGCTACATCAAGCAGCGCGACTAGCAGCGGGCCGTGGCCCTGCTCAAGTCCCGCGATCATCTCTACGACCGGACCATGCACCTCATGGAGCACTACCTGGAGCGCCTTCCCGGCGTGCTGCGCCGTCTGGTGATGCCGCACCTGGGGAGCGAGTTCGGGGCCTTCGCGGAGCTCTACCGCTACCTGCGCCATGGGGCGGAATTGGCGGAGCGCCACATGCACGCCCAGGCGAAATCCCCGGCCGTCCCAGCGCCCCGGGGCGGCTCGCGCGGCGGGGAGTCCCGCCCGCTCCCACACGTCTCCGCTCCGCCCCGTCTTGACAGAAACCCCACGCTGTTTAAGCTATTTGACCGACCGATGCCCAAAGGAGCGAACCATGCCACTCTATGAATACCAGTGCGCCGCCTGCGGCTGCCGTTTCGAGGAACTCGTCAGCGCCCAGGGTCAGGCCCCGGCCTGTCCGGCCTGCCAGTCCGCCCAGGTGGCCCGCATCCTTTCCGCCGTGAACTGCCCCAACACGGGCAAGTCCATCGCGGACAACCCCGCCTCCGGCCCCTTCCCCACAGGCCTGGGCGGCGGCGGATGCGGAGGCGGGGGCGGCTTCTCCTGAGCCCCCTAGCCCCGGCCGGTCCGGCCGGATGATCGTTCAACGCACACCCCATCAAGACGCCAAAGGAGTCCGTCCATGTCCGACAGCGCCAAGACGCGGCAGCGCGAATTCAAGGCTGACATCGTCAAGCTTCTCGATATCATCACGCATTCCGTCTACACCAACCGCGAAATCTTCGTGCGCGAGCTCATCTCCAACGCCTCAGACGCCCTGGAGAAGCTGCGCTTCGAGCAGAGCCGGGGCTTGGCCCCCGCCGATCCCGACCTGCCCCTGGACATCCGCATCGTCACCGACAAGGACAACGCCGTCCTGACCATCACCGACACCGGCATCGGCATGAACGAGGCCGACCTGGTGGAGAACATCGGCTCCATCGCCCACTCCGGCTCTGAGGGCTTCCTCAAGGCCCTGGGCGACGACGCCTCCAAGGCCAGCTCCATCATCGGCCGTTTCGGCGTGGGTTTCTATTCGGTGTTCATGGCCGCGCGCAAGGTGGTGCTCACCTCCCGCGCCGCCGATCCCTCGGAGCAGTCCTGGGTGTGGGTCTCCGACGGCCTGGGCGGCTATGAGCTCTTCCCCGCCGAAGGGGAAGTCCCGCGCGGCACGGCCATCGAGGTGCACCTCAAGGACGACGCCAAGGAGTTCGCCGATCCCGACGTGCTCAAGGACGTGATCAACCGCCATTCCCACTTCATCGCCTTCCCCATCCTGGTGGACGGCGAGCGCGTGAACACCGTGCCCGCCATCTGGCGCGAGCCCAAGAGCCAGGTGAAGTCCGAGCAGTACAAGGAATTCTATACCTTCCTCACGCACGACCCCGAAGACCCCCTGGAAACCATCCACATGAACGTGGACGCCCCGGTGCAGTTCTCCTCCCTGGTCTTCGTGCCCGCCAAGGCCGACGAGCACCTGGGCATCCAGAAGCTGGAGCGCGGTCTGGACCTCTACGTACGCCGCGTGCTCATCGCCAAGGACGCCAAGGAGCTGCTCCCCGAATACCTGCGCTTCTGCCGGGGCGTGGTGGACTCCGAGGACCTGCCCCTGAACATCTCCCGCGAGACGCTCCAGGAGAACGCGGTGCTCAGGCGCATCGCCCACGCCGTCACCAAGGAGATCCTCTCGCGCCTGCGCAAGAAGGCCAAGGCCGACCCCGACGCCTACGCCGCCCTCTGGAAGGAGCACGGCAAGATCTTCAAGCTGGGCTACTCCGATTTCCTCAACCGCGAGGCCTACGGCGAGCTCCTGCGCTTCGACGCCTCCAGCCTGGACGCCCCCGGCAGGCTCACCGGCCTGGACGACTACATCTCCCGCGCCAGGGACGGCCAGAAGACCGTCTACTACCTCTCCGGCCCCAGCCGCGAGGCCCTGGAGCTGAACCCCCTGCTGGAGCAGTTCCGGCGCAAGGGCATCGAGGTGCTCTTCCTCTACGAGCCCGTGGACGAGTTCGTGCTGGAGTCCATCGGCAGCTACAAGGAGTTCGCCTTCAAGTCCGCCGAACAGGCCCAGGCCCAGGACCTGGCCAGCTTCGACGACGCCGCGCCCGCCGGACCGGAAACCGCGCCCCTCACCGCCGAGCAGAAGAGCGGCTTCGAGGCCCTGGTCGCGCGCATCAAGGAGGTGCTGGGGCCGCGCGTCAAGGACGTTCGCGCCACCGAGCGTTTGAAGTCCAGCGCCTCCTGCCTCGTCTCGGCCGACGGCCAGATGAGCTCCCAGATGCAGCGGCTCATGCGCCTGATGCAAAAGGACGAGTCCGTTCCCGAAAAGATCATGGAGATCAACCCGGACCATCCCCTGATCCGCAACCTCCTGGACATCCAGGCCGCCGACCCGGCCGACCCCTTCATCGCCCAGGCGGCAGAACAGCTCTACGAGTCGGCCCTGCTCCTGGAGGGCTACCTGGCCGATCCCCACAAGATGGTTGCGCGCGTCAACGCGATCCTCGAACAGGCCAGCGGCTGGTACGCGGGGCTGAAGAAGGGCGGCGCGGCCTAGTGGCGCGATGTTGAAAAACATGTTGATGTTTTTCAACATGAACATCAGTGGTTTTGGATGCTTGCCTTGACAGTCCGTAAGGACGGACCTTGAGGGCGCAACACCAGCGCGACGACCTCGATCGCCCCGCCGGACCGGCTCGATGCCGGAACCCGGCGGGGCGCTTTCTTTTGCTCCGCGCGGGGCGCGGTCAGCGGGCCGGGGAGCGGTGGGCGAACACGGCCGCGGCCACGCACAACCAGCCCAGCACGAGCATGGTCCCGCCCGTGGGCGTGATGGGCACGAAGAGGCGGTCGCCCGTGAGGCACAGCTCGTAGAGCGTGCCCGAAAAGGCCAGCGTGCCCGCCGCCAGCAGCCAGCCGCCCGCCGTCAAGAGCTTCCCGGGCCACCGGGTCATCAGCAGGCCCACCACCATCAGGCCCAGCCCGTGGTACATCTGGTAACGGACCCCGATCTCCCACGTGGCGAGCGCCTCCACGGCCAGCCGGGACTTGAGCGCGTGGGAGCCCACGGCCCCCAACGCCACCGAAAGCGCCGAGTACACGGCGCCCAGAAACACGAACACGCGGGACATGCCCACCTCCCTCGGATGAATCTCATCTCTGTGGCTGTAAGGTAGTCAATAGGAATCATTCTGACAAGCTGAAGGTGTGAGGGAAGGCCATCCGCCGGGCATCCGAAGCGCAGGTGAGCGCCTGCATGGCGCGTGCGGTGCGGGGCCAGTTCCACGTCGCCCAGGGCGTCACTCGTGAGCAGGAAGGTCTTGCCGTCGCTGCGGCGGGAAGCCTTGTGGGCGAGGATGAGCGTTGCGCCGGGGCGTTCAGTCGGCCGGTGTCCTTCCGCGTGCGGCTCGCCCCCCCCGTGCAGTGGGGTTGTCCAGGTTGACCGTGTATCTTGTGGCGCGTATTTAAGGGACGTAGTGTTGGCGGCGAGAATGTGCGGCTCGCTGTGTCTCCGGGGGAAAGCGCGTGTGCCCGGGAGAGCGCATCTCCAGGGGCGTGCTTGCAGGGGCGGCTGTCCAGGCGTCCCCTTGTGGCCCGACACGTCGGACGAATCGGAAGGAGGTGGCGCAAGCCATGATCGACCGGATCAAGGCGGCCTTCGCGAAGGCCTGCTCCTGGCAGGTGGTTGGCCCCGTGGTGTGCTCGCTGTGCATCGTGTCGATGCTCTACGTGGGCATCCATGCGTTTCATACAGGGCGCTTCTTTTTCAAGGACTTGTATGCGTGCGTTGCGGGGAAGGTTGGACGTTAATTTGTTGTAGCCATATTATTGGGGGTGGCGTGTATCATTTTATGAGATCGACGTTGAGGCTTGCGGCTATGGAGTTTGTGTTCATAAATATTATTCTTGTTTATGTTTTTAGGTTTTCTTGTTCGTGGTTAAAAGGGCGAAGTGCGTGGCAGCGCTTAACTATGTTAAAAATATTGTTGTGTTCGTGATGTGCATGGTGATTATATATCATTTTACACTTCTCCCAGCGTATGTGTGCAGTTAGTCAGTCGTTGTGGTTCGATATGTTCTCGAGTGGCTCCATTCTGCGTTGATTCGTCGATGTATGCTGCTCTCATGGTTTCCGGCTAAAGTCATCGTGAAGACCATGACAGCAGGTTTGTGGAAAATGCAGCTGAACGCGTTCCAGGTCAGCGCATACGCTTATATATGTATGCTCCCGCGAGGCCCGCAGCTACCCTCCCTGTGTGGTAGGTGGCCTGCCATTTTTCTGCGTCACTCAACGGTTCTCCATTGTAGAGCTTTTTCCCGATCTTTCCGAGATCGTTCAAGCCCTCGCCACCAGGGTATTTTGCAATGGAATCGGCGATCCTTCCAAGCTTCTGCGCCGGGGGCGCATGCCACATCTCCTCGTCCGAGGGCTTCCCTTCGTTGGTATAGCCCTTGTAGAACAATTCCCCCTGATTCTTGAGGTCCTCCTTCGTGATGTATCCCTGGATGTGCTGCTTGACGTCGGGTTCCGGCGCTTTCCGGTCAAGTTCCCCGCCAGGGATGTGATCTGAGACGATGGGCGCGTCCTTGTACCGCGCCGCCTTGTCGGCCATGTCCTTCTCAAGCTTCGTGCTTTGGTCGGCGTCCAGTTCCACGCTTCCCGGGTGAGGCCGCAGGCAGCGCCCTCTCAGGTGGGGGCCGAGGCGTTGCCCCGGAGGGGGTCTCAGCCGGTCTTGACGGCGCAAACCCGGTTGCGGCCCTGGGATTTGGCCAGGTAGAGTTGCCGGTCGGCCAGGCGCACCAGCTCCAGGGGCGAGGCCTGTTCGCCGGAGGGCAGGGTGGCCACGCCCAGGCTGGCGGTGACGTGCCCGGCCACGTCCGAGGCCTCGTGGGGCATCCCCAGGGCCTCGATGCCCAGGCGGATGCGTTCGGCCAGCGCCGTTGCGCCGTCCTGCCCCGTCTCGGGCAGGATCACCGCGAACTCCTCCCCGCCGTAGCGGGCCGTGAGGTCGGCGGCGCGGGCGGCGGCGCGGCCCATGAAGTCTCCGATGCGGCGCAGGCATTCGTCGCCCTGGATGTGCCCGTAGCGGTCGTTGAAGTCCTTGAAGCGGTCGATGTCCAAAAGGATCAGCGAGAGCGGCTTGCCCGAGCGGCGATGGCGCAGGCATTCGGTTTCCAGGGCCTCGTCGAAGCGACGGCGGTTGGCCAGGCGCGTCAGGCTGTCGCGGAAGCTCAGCTGGGCCAGTTCCTCGTTGGCGTTCTTGAGCTCCTCGGTGCGCTGGCGCACGCGGTCCTCCAGCAGGGAACGTTCGTCCTGCAGGGCGGCCAGGGCCCGGCGACGCCCGCGCATGGCCCGCAGCAGGAGCAGGATGAGCACCGTCTCCACCAACACCAGTAGCGCCACCCCCATGATCTGCAGGCGGTAGGTGTGCCAGAGCGAAAAGGGGCGGTTGAGCACCTCGCTGCCCGGGGGCAGCGAGGCCGGGCTCACCCCGAAGCGCTCCATGACGTGGTAGTCGAAGATGGGCGTGGTGGGCGAGCGCATCATCACGGGGATGGACCCGGCGGGCGTTCCCGCCAGCACCATCAGCACCAGCTCGGCGGCGGCACGCCCCTGGTCCGGTCCGGTGAGGATACGCCCGCCGATCACGCCGGTTCCCAGATGGAAGTCCCAGAAGGTGTACACCGGGAAGGGGCTCACCTCGCTCACGAGACGACCGTTCTCGGGGGGGCTCAGGGCGCGGCCCGCGCCCTGGTCGCTGGTCTGGCCGCAAAGGAACACAAGGGTCTCGCGGGGCAGGGCGGCCAGGCCGACGCGGATGGCCTCCAGGGAGGCGTCCTTGAGCACCGTGACCTGGAAGCGCTCGCGCAGGGCCGGAAACACCAAGGCCTCGGCGATCTCGGCGATGCGGGCGCTGCTGGCCTCGCCGGTGGAGACCACGAAGGCCAGCGAGCGCGTGCCGGGTTGCACCGCGAGGCCCAGCTCCACCGCCCCGGGGACGCTCACCTCCTCGTTGACGCCCGTCACGTTGGCCATGCCCTGGATCACGTCGGGCCGGAAGTTGTTGTAGCCGCAGAACACCAGGGGAATGCCCGGAAAGAGGCGGTCCCGGTACTGTTTGGCGAAGTCGAAGGCGGCGTTGTCGGAGACCACCACCACGTCGGGCGGGTAGGAGCGGTACTTGATCTCCATGGCCCGGGCCATGTGCTCCATCTGGCTGCCGTAGGCGAAGCGGCGGCTGTCCAGGTATTCGTAGGAGATTTCCACCGGCTGGCCGGATGCGGCAAGACGCTCTCGCAGGCCCTGTTCGATGCCGTCGCTCCAGGAGTAGCCCCGGTGGTAGGAATTGATGAAGAGCAGGCGGAACACCTTGGGGGCGTTGGCCTGGGCGGGCGCGGCAGGAAGGGAAAGGGCCAGCAGCGCGAGCAAGAGCGGCAAGAAGAGGCGGGCGGTCCCGGCCGGGCGAAGCGTCATGCAAAGCCTCCGGATGTGAGGTACGCCATGGAATGTCGGAGTCGGGGCGCGAGATTGACCATTTGTTGTGCAATCATAACGGGCCAGTCGATATATTGGTGACATTAGCGTCGAGTCGGGGTCGGCGCAAGCGCCGCGTGCCGCCGCGACGGCTTCTCATCCGGCGCGGTTCGGGCTACACAACGGGGCATGGCAACCGAGAAACTCCACCCAAAGCTCCTCTACGCGACGCCTGACGGCAGCATCTACGACCACCCCGACCTGGAGATGCTCGTGCGCCGGGGCGACCAGATGGGCCTGCCCAGGCCCGACGAACTCATCCCCTTGCCTCCCGAGAGCGAACTCTTCCTGCTGCCGGGGCGCTCCGCCCTGGGGTTCGATGCCGAGACGGGCGCGGTGGAGGAGCTCGAAGAACTGGCCGTGGCCGCCTTCGTGAGCCCGGGCCATACCCTTTCCGGCACGGCGGCCTACGTGCGGCGCGAGGGCGCGCCCGTGCTGCCGCTCTTCGCCTACGGGGCCGTGGGCATCGTGGGCGAACGGCTCTACGTCTGCGCCAAGCGGGTGGACCAGGACCAGCGCCAGGTGTTCGCGGGCATCCCCAAGAAGCGCATCACGGCCGGGGCCAGGGCGCTCATGGCGCGTTTTCCCAAGAACCGGCTGGTGAGCCATCTGGCGGGCTGCGCCCTGACGTTCTGCTGCCCGGCCGCGCGCAACCTGGCCCTGGGCCGCTTCGAGGCCCCGCTGCCCACCTCGCGGGCCTGCAACGCCCGCTGCGTGGGGTGCCTGAGCCTCCAGGAGGAGGGCAGCGGTTTTCCCTCCACGCAGAACCGCATCGCCTTCCGGCCCACGCCCGGCGAGGTGCTGGAGGTGATGCTGGCCCACTCCGAGCGCGAGGCCCGGCCCGTGCTGAGCTTCGGCCAGGGTTGCGAGGGCGAGCCCCTCACCGAGGCGGCGCTCCTGGCGGAATCCGCCGCGCTCTACCGGGCCAAGGGCGGCCGGGGCACCGTGAACGTGAACACCAACGGCAGCCTGCCCGGCACGGTGGAAGAACTTGCCCGCGCCGGGTTCGACTCCATGCGCGTGAGCCTCGTGAGCGCGCGAGCCCCACTCTACGAGGCCTACACGCGGCCCCAGGGCTACGGCTTCGCCCAGGTGGCCGAGACCGTGGCGCGGGCCAAGGAGGCGGGCCTCCACGTGAGCCTCAACTTCCTCTACCACCCCGGCGTCTCGGACACTGAAGAGGAGCTGGAGGCCCTGGGCGGGCTCATCGAGTCCACCCGGGCGGACTTCGTGCAGCTGCGCAACCTCAACCTGGACCCGGACCTCTACGCGGACATCGTGCGCGCAAGCGGCGCGGGCTTCGGGGCGAGCATGGGCCTTGGCAACTTCATGAAGCGCCTGCGCAAGCGCTGCGCGTGGCTCAAGTACGGCTATTTCAACCCCTTCCTGGGTGAACCGGCCGGGGAGTGAGGGGCCGGGGCGCAGACCCCGGTCATGGCGTCAGGCCCGCCCCGGTCAGGCCCGGACATCCCGCCTGGTCGGCGGCGGACCGGCCGCGCGGCAGGCCCGGCACGAAAAAGCCCCCGCTTCGGCGGGGGCTTTTCGATGGTTCGGGCGTCGGAGCGGTCCGGCGATCATTCCTCGGCGAGGCTCACCTGGACGCGCTCGCCGTCCTGGGGCAGGCGCTCGATCTCGCCGATCACCCAGGCCTGTTCGTGCAGGGCGTTCAGGCGGTTCATCACGTCTTCCAGGATGTCTTTGCCCACCACGAGCACGAAGCCCACGCCGCAGTTGAAGGTGGTGAGCATCTCGGGCCAGGTGAGCTTGCCCGCGTCCTTGAGCCAGCGGAACACGGGGGGCATGGGCCAGCTGTTCATGGAGACGCGCGCGGCCACGCCCCGGGGCAGGATGCGCGGGATGTTCTCGTAGAAGCCGCCGCCCGTCACGTGCACCATGCCCTTGATGGGGAAATCGCGCAGGAGGTTCAGGACGCTCTTCACGTAGATGCGCGTGGGGGCCAGCAGGGCCTCGGCCACGGTCTGGGAGGCCCCGGGCAGCAGGTCGTTGGGGCGCAGGCCGGACTCGGCAAGGATCTTGCGGATGAGCGAATAGCCGTTGGAGTGCGGCCCGGACGACTTGATGCCGATGACGCTGTCGCCGATGCCGATGGACGAGCCGTCCACGATTTTCGTGTTGTCCACGATGCCCACGCAGAACCCGGCCAGGTCGTAGTGGCCGGGGGGGTAGAAATCGGGCATTTCGGCGGTCTCGCCGCCCAGGAGGGCGCATCCGGCCTCGGAGCAGCCGTGGGCCACGCCCTTTATCACGCGTTCGGCGGTGTCCACGTCGAGCTTGCCGGTGGCGAAGTAGTCGAGGAAGAACAGGGGTTTCGCGCCCTGCACCAGGATGTCGTTGACGCTCATGGCCACCAGGTCGATGCCCACGGTGGAGTGGCCGTCGAACTCGAAGGCAAGCAGGAGCTTGGTGCCCACGCCGTCCGTGGAGGAAACGAGCACCGGCTCCTCGTAGGACTGCAGATCGAGTTTGAAAAGGCCGCCGAAACCGCCTATGTCGGTGATGACACCCTTGTTGAACGTGGCCTGGGCCAGGGGTTTGATGCGGTCAACCAGCCGCCCGGCGGCGGTGATGTCCACCCCGGCGCGGCGATAGGCATCGGCGCGGTCAGTCATGGGGGAAGGGCTCCTTCGATTGGTTGGGGGCAGCTTATGCCTTCCGGGCTCCAAATTCAAGGAGGTGGAGGATGGGCGATTCATGGAAACGCGCGTTGGTCGCCGCGGTCGCGCTGGCGGCGCTGGCGGCGCTGGCGGTGCCCGGAGCGGTCCGGGCGCAGGGCGAGCGCAAGGACAACACCCTCTCCACCAGGGATTTCCAGAACCAGGACCCGCAGGGAACGCTGCGCGCCGGACAAAACGAGCGCGGCGACAACGAGATGGTCATCGAGCGCAAACCCAAGCAGCCGCAGCAGATGCCGGACATGGGGCCCATCTACGTGGTGCCTCAGGTGAACCAGGGGCCAAGGCCTCCCCAGCCCCCGGTGGTGCTCCCCGTCCAGCCCGGCGGCAGGCGCGGGCCGTAACAGGTCGCCGCGCCCGAGCGGCGCGGCCCGGCGGGTCTGCCCCGCCCAATGGAGGTGGACCATGCATCCCGCAAGCCTCTGGAAGCCCCTTGGCGAGGGGCGCGCGCAGTGCCGCCTGTGCTGCCACTTCTGCCTGATCGACCCCGGCGCGCGCGGCCGCTGCGGCGTGCGCGTCAACAGGGACGGAGCGCTCTTCACCCTGGTCTGGGACCGCGTGGCGGCCCTCAACGTGGACCCGGTGGAGAAAAAGCCCCTCTACCACTTCCTGCCGGGCAGCCTCACCTTCTCCTTCGGGACCATGGGCTGCAACCTTGGCTGCTCGTTCTGCCAGAACGCCTCGCTCTCCCAGCCGCCCCGCCAGGGCAGCCCCGTGGAGGGCCGCAAGGCCGACCCGGAGGGCCTGGTGCAGGCGGCCCTGGATTCGGGCTGCCGCAGCGTCTCCTACACCTACTCGGAGCCCACGGTCTTCTTCGAACTCATGGCCGCCGCGGCGCGCCGGGCCAAGGCGGCCGGGCTGGCCAACATCATGGTCACCAACGGCTTCATGAGCCCCGAATGCCTGGACGCGCTGGCCCCCCTCGTGGACGCCGCCAACGTGGACCTCAAGGCCTTCACCCCGGCGTTCTACGAGCAGGTCTGCGAGGCGAAGCTCGAACCCGTGAAGCGCAACATCCGGCGCATGCGCGAACTGGGCTGGTGGATCGAACTGACCACGCTGGTGATCCCGGGGCTCAACGATTCCCCGGGGGAGCTCTCCGAGATGGCCCGGTTCATCGTGGAGCAGGCCGGGGCGCACACCCCCTGGCACCTCTCGCGCTTCCACCCGGATTTCCGGCTGACGGACCGCCCCCCAACGCCCGAGTCCACCCTGGAGACGGCCTGGAAGATCGGCAAGGACGCGGGGCTGGAACACGTCTACGTGGGCAACCTGCCGGGCAACGCCCACAATGCCACGCTCTGCCCCGGTTGCGGGGCCGTGGCCGTGGAGCGCAGGGGCTTCGCGCTGCCCTCCGGCGCGCCGCCGGGAGGGGTCTGCCCCGGGTGCGGAAGGCCCCTGGCGGGCCGCTTCGACTGAGGGCTGTAGCCGGGGGGCAGGTGGTTCGGAAGATGAAATGTTGTCCATCTTTTTTGGCCGCGCTTGCCGTGGTCCTGGGGGGCTGCTAGGGGATTCTCATGCGTATTGATTCAGGCCTTGCCAAGCCCGCTGGCAAGACCCGGAAACGGTCCTCCTCCAGTTCTTTTTCATGGGCTCTCGTAGCCCTGCTTCTGGGCGTGGCATTCTCCTCCGGATGCGCCAAGAAGCCCGCTTGCCTGGTGGAGCAAGACGCCGCCACCCTGTCTTGCTCCCCCACCAAGCTTTTCGCCCTGCCCGCACGGGGCGAAAAGTCCCTCACCGTCACCGCCATGGCCTACACGGCCCAGAGCGTGGGAAAGTCCCGCAAGGGACTCCCGCGCGCCGCCAACGGCGAGCTGCTCACTCCCGAGCTGAACGCCATCGCCGTCTCGCCCGACCTCATCGACCTGCACGGGCTCGCCCTGGACCAGACCGTGCGCATCGACGGCCTCGACGGCGAATACAAGGTCATGGACCTCATGCACGCCCGCCACGAGAAGACCATCGACATCTACTTCGGGCGCGACGCCGCCGGAGCGCGCCAGTGGGGACGGCGCACCCTGACCATCTCCTGGGACCACCTCCGCCAGGCCCAGGCCGACTAGCCCGCCTCCCTGCTGTCCATCCTTCCACGACGGTTCCCGGCCGAACAGCACGCCTCCCCGCGGCCCTTTCCGCCTGACGGACCGGGGCCGGTCCGCGCGCGACCGGCACGGGCCTAGCCCGCGCATGAAGCGCGCTCCGCCCGAAGCCTGCAGGTGGCGGCATCCTGTTGAGCGCGTCGGGCTCGGACGGGCGCCAGGGCGCGCGGCCGACGTCCCGGCCGGGTCGCCCTGGCCTCTTGCCAGAAATTCCAACCGTGATGTATTCTTCCGTGGGGATTGTCCCCCAAGCGGCGGCCCATCCGCCGCGTTTCGGCCCGATCCGGGGGGCCGGAACGGCCGATAGCCCCTCCGGCGACGGTTCGCATGCTCAAAAAGGTCCGCGTCTTCGATCTCCAGATCGGCATGTACGTGGTGGACGCCGGGCTCTCCTGGATGGACCATCCCTACCTCTACGCCGAGGAAGGCCCCGTGACCTCGGAGGAGCACATCGGGCGCATCCGCTCCGAGGGCTTCGCCGAGGCCTTCATCGAGACGGAGAAGAGCCGCCAGGGACGCCAGGACGTGCGCGTCTACGACCGCGCGGAGGTGGAACGCGCCCTGGCCGAGGCGCTCCTGGAGACCGCCGGGTCGCGCTCCAACAAGAGCGTGCCCCTGGCCGATGAACTGGCCGCCGCCCACGCGGCCCACGCTGGCTCCCTGACCTCCCTGCGGGAGGCCATGGACGCCGTGGCCTCGGGCACGTCCCCAGACTGCCAGGCCTGCCAGGACGCCTCCCGCGAGGTGGCCCAGAGCGTGGCCCGCAACCGCGACGCCCTGGTCTGCCTGGGCATGCTCTCGGAATCGGGGGGCTATCAGGTGCTCCACGGCGTGGGGGTGAGCGTGCTGGCCGCCGCCTTCGGCGACTACCTGGGCCTCGACCGCCGCCAGGTGGGCGAGCTGGCCCTGGCGGGCCTGCTTCACGACGTGGGCAAGGCCCTCACGCCCCGCGACGTGCTGGAAAAACAGGGCAGGCTCTCCGATGAGGAGTACGCCCGCGTGAAACGCCACCCCGTGGAGAGTTGTTCCGCGCTCTCGGCGGCGTCCCTGCCCCAGCACCTGCTGCGCGCCATCGCCGAGCACCACGAACGCCAGGATGGCTCCGGCTACCCCCGGGGCATCAAAGGCGCCCAGCAGAGCTTCTTCGGGCGCATCCTGGCCATGGTGGACGTTTTCGCGGCCCTCACCCAGGACAGGCCCTACCGGGCGCGCATCCTTCCGGACAAGGCGCTGAGCGTGCTCTTCGCCATGCGCGGCCGCGAATTCGAGACCAGCCTCCTGGAACGCTTCATCAAGTGCCTGGGGGTCTACCCCTGCGGCAGCCTCGTGCGCCTTACCAGCGGCGACCACGCCGTGGTGAGCGAATCCAACCCCCACGCGCCCCTGCGCCCCAAGGTCACCGTGGTCTTCGACCAGGACTTCAAGCCCATCCATCCGGCCGTGCTCGACCTCTCCGGCAAGGAAGGCCCCGCCCCGGCGAAGCCCACCGAGGTGGCCGCGCTGGTGGACCATCGCCCCCAAGGCGTCAACGTGCGCGACCATCTCGCGGGGTGACCAGCCCGCAAGGAGGGCTCATGAAACCGGACAAACTCACCGCCGCGCAGCGCAGGGCCATAATGGACGACCTCCTGGGCCGCTTCGTCTGGCCCGTGGAAGAGGAATACATGCACGAGGCCTTCGAGGTGGTCACCGACGCCGCGCGGCGCAAGCACGTGGTGCTCTGGCCAAGGGAGTCGGCCCGGGCGGAGCCGCCTTTCGGGCGCTGGCTGCACGAGATGGCCCACGCCCTGCTGGCGGAGTCCGTGCATCCGCAGTTCCGCAAGCCCTTCTTCTCCAAGGAAACCGCCGCGCCCGTGCGCGCCACCTACACGCCGCTTTTCGAGGCGGCCCTGGACTGGTACGTGCAGGCCCTGCTCATGGATGTGGCTCCCGGTCCCCAGGGCGCGGACCTCGACGAGCGCTTCCGCATGAGCGCCCACATGCTGCGCCAGGGGCATGCCCTGCCCAGCGTGGAGTTCGTGGCCGACGCTGGGCTGGCCCTGGCCTCCTTCAAGCGCTGGCGCGGCCTGGAGATCGACACCCAGGGAAAGCTCAACCTGGTGGTGCGCGCCTTCGGCCGCGCGGCCCCGGAAAAGCCCACGCTCTTCGGCTTGCAGTCGCTCTCGCGGGGGCTCATGGAGGCCTTCGGGCTGCACACGGCCCGGCTGGTGTGCGAGAGGGGGTTCGAGCGCTGGCGCGTGGAGGCCCTGAAGCCGACGGGATAGGCCGTCCCGCGAAAGGGACGACCGGCGCTGGCCCTGGGCGCTGGCGAAGTCTTGCTACTGGCGGTCGCGCAGCACGTGGAGCACCTCCACGTTGGCGGCCTGCCAGGCCGGATAGGCCCCGGCCACGAAGCCCAGCAGGGCCGAGCCCGCCAGGGCCTGCGCGATGAGCCAGGCGTCGTAGACGTAGGGGAAGTTGCCGAGGGCGTACACCACCGTGAGCAGCCCCATGGCAGCCGCCACCCCGGCCGCGCCCCCGGCCATGCTCATCACGCCCGATTCCAGCAGGAACTGACGGATGATGTCGCGCCGCCTGGCGCCCATGGCCCGGCGCACGCCGATCTCCAGCCTCCTGGCGCGCACCAGGAGGATCATGATGGAAAGGATGCCCAGCCCCCCCACCGCGAAGGACAGGCTGGAACTGATGAGCCCCAGCACGGCCACCAGGTCCAGGGCCTGCTGCTTGAGCTGCATGGTGTCCTCGGCCGTGAGCACCGAGAAGTCGTCGCGTTTGCCGCCCGTGATGTTGTGGCGCTGGCGCATGAACGACTGGGCCTCGCGCTTGATGCGCGCGAAGTCCGTGCCGTCGGCCATCTGCATGAACACTCCCGTCACCCACGTCTGGTTGGCCATGCGCCGCATGTAGGTGGAGACGGGCACGAAGACCTGCTCGTCCTGGTCCGTGCCGGAGATGTCCGAGCCCTTCTCCTCCATGACGCCCACCACCGTGAGCCCGGCCCGGTAGACCGTGACAGTCTGGCCCAGGGCCTTCTCGGGGTCTCCGAAGAGGCGCTGGGCGATCTTCAGGCCAAGCACCACCACCTTGGCCTTTTCGCGCTCCTCTTCCCAGGTGAAGAAGCGGCCTCTGTCGGGCTGGAAGCTGCGCACCTGGGGGTAGTCCGGCCAGGTGGCCACCATCTGGCAGGCCACCTTGGTGTTGCCCGCGCGGATGGGCATGGTGCGCAGCACCACGGGCACGCCCTTCATCACCCCGGGCAGCGAGCGCATGAGCGCCAGGGAATCCTCGAACTGGAAGGTGGCCGCGCCTCCGGCGGTGCGCGCCCCGCCGTCGCGGGTGAAGCGCACCTGGCCGGCCATCACCGCGAAGAGGTTTGGGCCGAGCTTCTCCACCTCGATCTCGGCCTGGCGCATCATGGCCAGGGAGACGTGGCGAACCCCCGTAAGGGCCAGCGCCCCCAGGAACACTCCCAGCATGGCCAGCGCCGTGCGCAGCTTGTGGGTGGCCAGCGCCTGGAGCGCGATGCGCAGGCTCAGGAGCATCCGGGGCTCCGTGGATCGGGGCGGGGGGATTGCATGAAGGGTCTATAGCGCCCTGCGGCCCCTTCGGCAATTGCCCCGCTCGCGCTTGAATTTCACGCGGAAAGGTGCCAAAATATACCTATTATGTATGAGATACATTCCCCGCCCCGGCGTGCTCTCCTTCCCGAGGGGGGATTGGCCCTGATTCTGCGCTTCCAGTTGCTGCTCCTGGCCCTGCTCGCGTTCCCGGGTCAGACCTCCGCCGAGACCTTGCGGATCGGGGCCACCTCCGCGCCTCCCATCTCCCAGCCCGACGGAAACGGGCGGTTGGACCGGATTCTCGACGAGGCCTTCCGCCGCGCGGGGCTGGAGGCGCGCTTCGTCACCCTGCCCAGCGAGCGCTCCCTGCGCGAGGCCGATGCGGGCATGCTTGACGGCGACAACAACCGCGTGGCCGGATTGGAGGCCACCTATTCCAACCTGGTGCGCGTGTCCGAGAGCAACATGAACTACGAGTTCATGGCCTTCGCCGCGTCGTCGAACGTGCGCGTGGAAAGCTGGGCGGACCTGGAGCGCCTTTCCGTGGGGCACATCGTGGGCTGGAAGATCGTGGAGGAGAACCTGCGCGCGGCATCCGTCACCAAGGTGGCCACGGCGGAGGAACTCTTCCGCCTGCTGGCAGGGGGCCGGGTGGACGTGGTGATCTACCACCGCCTCGGGGGCGAGCACTACGTGAACACCCTGGGCCTGCAGGGCGTGCGCCCCCTGGAGCCGCCCCTGGCCGTGCGCCCCATGTACCTTTATCTCAACCGACGCCACGAGGCCCTCGCGGAGCCCCTGGCACAGGCGCTGCGCGCCATGAAGGCCGACGGCCGCCACGCCGCCCTCCTGGCCGGAGAACGGCCCGCCCCCTAGCTGCCTCACGCACATCCTTCCCGGCCGCGTTGCGTTCGCGGTTGCCGTGGGTTCCCGCGCGTGGCATACCTCTGCCATGCCCTGCAAAGCGTCCGTCATGGTCCTCGCCCTTCTGCCGGCCCTCTGGTTCGCGCCCTGCGCCGTGCGGGGTGAGGGGGCGGCGCTGGTTCTGGGCGCGCGGGACGATCCGCCCCTTTTCCGGCAGGACGGGCTGGGCATGGTGGACCGGCTCCTGCGAGAGGCCTTCGCGCGGGCGGGCGTGGAGGCTCGTTTCGTCACCCTGCCCAGCGAGCGTTCCATCACGGAGGCCAACGCCGGGACCATCGACGGCGACGCCAACCGCGTGGAGGGCGTGGACCGGACCTACACCAACCTGGTGCGCGTGCCTGAGAGCACCGTCACGTGGGAGTTCACGGTCTTCACCATGGAACCGGGCCTGCACGTGACGGGATGGAAAGGGCTTGCCGGGTGCCGGGTGGGCTACCTGGTGGGCTGGAAGATCATCGAGGAACGCCTGAAGGGGCTTGAGGCCGTGGGCGTGGCCAGGCCCAGGGAACTCTTCAGGCTGCTGGCCGCCGGACGCGTGGACGCGGTGATTTACCAGCGCCTCGGGGGCGGCCTCCTCCTGGACGAACTGGGCATCCCGCGTTCCGCCGTGCGCGCCGAGGTGCTGGAGCGCCGCGAGATGTACGTCTATCTCAACCGCCGCCACGAGGCCCTGGTCCCCAGGCTGGCCGAGGCGTTGCGTTCCCTGAAGCAGGACGGCACGCGCGAGCGGTTCTTGGCGGAGCCCGCCGGGGAGTGATTCGCGCGCCCCGCGCGGCGCGTGCCGCACGTTGGGCGGCGTCCGAGGCAGGACGGTCCGAAACGACAGCGTTGCGAACCTGGTCGTGCTGCCGATGAGACGGTCAGCCGCGCCGGACGAACGCAACGCGAAAAAGGGCCGTTCCCACGGGAACGGCCCTTGTCTGGCGAATGCGTCCGGAGGCCTAACGCTTGGAGTACTGGAAGCGGGCGCGGGCGGCGCGCTGGCCGTACTTCTTACGTTCCTTGGCCCTGGCGTCGCGGGTGAGCAGACCGGCCTTCTTGAGCATGGGGCGCAGCTCGGGATCGGCCTGCAGCAGAGCGCGGGAGATGCCGTGGCGCAGGGCCTCGGCCTGGCCCGAGATGCCGCCGCCGTCCAGGGTGGCGTTCACGTCGAAGCGGCCCTGGGTCCTGGTGAGGGCGAAGGGCTGACGGATGATTCCCTGCAGCGCGGGGCGGGGGAAGTATTCGTCGGCGGGGCGGCCGTTGATCAGGATCTGCCCGGTGCCGGGTTTGATGCGGGTGCGGGCGATGGCGGTCTTGCGCCGTCCGGTGCCGTAGAAGAAGTCGGTGCTCATGGCGTGCTCCGTGTGTTAGGCCAGGGGCTTGGGCTGCTGGGCGGCGTGGGGATGCTCGGCCCCGGCGTACACCTTGAGCTTCTTGAGCATCTGGCGGCCCAGGCGGTTCTTGGGCAGCATGCCCTTCACGGCCTTGATCAGCACCTGGTCGGGCTTGGAGGACATCATGTCTTTCAACACGGTTTCCTTCAGGCCGCCGATCCAGCCGCTGTGGCGATAGTACATTTTCTGGTCGAGCTTGCGGCCGGTGACCTTCACCTTGTCGGCGTTGACCACCACTACGAAATCGCCCCCGTCCATATGGGGAACGAACTCGGGTTTGTGCTTGCCGCGCAGACGCTGGGCGATCTGGCTGGCCAGGCGGCCCAGGATCTTTTCCGAGGCGTCCACGATCACCCAGTCGCGGGTGATATCCTTGCTGCTCGGGCTGTATGTCTTCATGACGAGAAGTCCTCCATGCGATCGGGAAGAGGTGTCCTTTACGGGCTGGAGAGACTCCTGTCAACACCCGCGCGCGATTTTTCCGGAGATGCCCTTCAATCCGCCGCGCCCCGGCCAGGGCCGCCACGGCGCTGGCGGCCCCTTCCCCCCTTGAGCTTTGCCCCCGGGGGGGCTAGGGTTGCGCCATGTCCAGCGTGCGCAAAAGCCTCCTCCAGCTCGTGTTCTCCGGCTCCTCCATGAAACGCTGGAACGACAAGCTCCGCCCGGCCGAACTCATGGAGGTGGACAAGCAGGCCCACAAGATGATGGTGGCCTGGGTGCTCTTCACGCTCAACACCCGGGACATGGACCCGCGGGAGCGCATCCGCCTGGGCGCGCGCATCGTGGAGGGCGGCATCTTCGATTACCTCTACCGCCTGGTGATCACCGACATCAAGCCGCCCATCTTCTATAAGATCAAAGAGAACCCCGCCCACTACCGCCAGCTCACGGACTGGGTGCTCGTGGAGCTGGAGCCCCGGGTGCGCCCCCTGGGCGAGCCCTTCTGGGAGCGCCTCCAGGCCAGCCTGCGCGTCCCCGGCGAGGAGGGCCTCGACAGGCGCATCCTGGCCGCCGCCCACCTCTACGCCTCGGGCTGGGAGTTCAACCTCATCAAGTCCATGAATCCCCACGACACGGAACTCATGGACATCGAGGACTCCTTCCGCAAGGGCCTGGAGCGCCACAAGGACCTCCATGGCGTGGACCAGCTCATCGAGGGCCTTTTCGGCGGCGGGCGCACGCCCGTGGGGCACTTCGCCCAGGTGTGCGGCCAGCTCCGGTTCCAGAAGCGCTGGTCCCAGACACCGCGCATCCCCGAGACCAGCGTGCTGGGGCACCTGTACATCGTGGCCTGTTACGCCTGGTTTTTCTCGCTCTCGGTGGGGGCCTGCAAGGCCAGGGCCCAGAACAACTTCTTCGGCGGGCTCTTCCACGACCTGCCGGAACTGCTCACCCGCGACATCATCTCCCCGGTGAAGCAGTCCGTGGAGCCCATCGGGGCGCTCATCAAGGAATACGAGGAGCGCGAGCTGGAGCGGGTGATCCTCGCGCCCCTGCGCCGGGGCGGCTACGGCGAGCTGGTGGAGCGGCTCTCCTTCTTCCTGGGCCTGGAGATCGGCTCGGAATTCGCGGACTGCGCCCTGCTGGACGGGGCCGTGCAGCGCGTCACTCCCTCAAAGCTCCACGCCGAGTGCAACGAGGACCGCTTCGACCCCAAGGACGGCGAGCTCCTGAAGGTCTGCGACTCCCTGGCCGCCTACCTGGAGGCCTACACCGCCCTGCGCAACGGCATCGCCTCGGACCAGCTCCAGCAGGGCATCTGGCGCATCCGGGGCAAGTACGCCTCCACGGTGCTCTTCGACACCGTGCACGTGGGCGCGCTCCTGGCCGACTTCGACTGATCCCTTCCTGAACGTCTTGCTCCCCGCCCTGCCGGGGGGGCGCACGCCGCGCCCTCGCGCGCCGTTCCCGCGCTACACGCTGGAGAGGATTTCCTCGATCTCCGCCAGGGCCTCCAGGAGCTTTTCCATTGTCCGGGCCATGGCCAGGGGGGTCACGTTCAGCCGCTCGAAGCTTTTCTGGCAGACCATGTAGTTGAGCCCGTCCAGCCCCTGGCCGATGCCGGCCATGGTGGCCAGCACGAAGCCCACGTGCACCAGGTCAAGGGCCTGGTCCGATCCGGGGGCGCTGCACGGGTCCAGGTGCCAGCGCACGCACTCCACGATGGACGGGGGCAGGCTCCAGCGGCTGAGAAGCTCCGCGCCCAGCTCCGCGTGGTCGATGCCAAGCACCTCGCGTTCGGCCTGCTCGAAGGGCACGTGTTCCCGCGCGGCCATGGCCAGTATGGGGCCGGCGTCCACCTCCAGGAAGCCGCCCAGCACCTTCTTGCCGATGTTGCACAAGAGCCCGGAGGTGAAGGTGTGGTCCGGGGCGCGCAGGTCGAGCTCGGCGGCCAGGAGCTCGGCGGCCACGCCCACGGCGATGGCCTGGCGCAACAGTTCGCCCTCTTCCAGGCCGTAGCCGACCACGGCGGAGCGGGCGTTGGGGGCCACGCCGGAGGCGATCACCAGCTGCACCACGCGGCGCGTGCCCAGGCGGAAGAGGGCGTCGCGCACGGTGCTCACCTGGACGCCCCCGCCGAAGAAGCTGGAGTTGGCCATGCGCAGGACGTTCACCGTGAGGCCCGGATCGTATTCGATGAGCTTGGCCAGTTCGTTGAGGTCGGCGTCGGGGCGCGAGAGGTAGTTCATCACGCGCACCACCGGTGCGGGCATCTGGGGCAGGTTCATGGCCTGGGCGATGATTTCCTCGCGCACGCTCATAAGAGCCACTCCTTGCCTTGGGAGGTGATGGTCACCTGGCCGGTATCCATGCAGAGGTACATGGTCCTGGGGATGGAGCCGCCCACGTCCTTTGCGGCGAGCTTGACGCCGTTCTTGGCGAAGAGGGCTTCGAGCATGGCCAGGTTCTGGGAGCCGGTGTCGAACTGGTTCTGGATGCCCAGCATCCGGGCGCATCCGGCGGCCCTGAACACGAGGCCCTCCTTGGTGCACCCCTTGGAGAGCATCTTGCGGATCATGGCCGGGACACCCACGTTCACGTACATGTTGGGGTTCTTCACGTCCGGTCCCGTGGCCTTGGGGAGCAGGCAGTGGATCAGTCCGCCCACGCGGGCCCCGGCGTCCCAGGCCGCCAGGCCCAGGCAGGAGCCCAGGGAGTGCGTCACCAGCACCTCGGAGGCCCTGGCGGAGATTTTCATGTCGGAAATGCCGACGACGATGCGTTTGAGCACGGTGAAGCCTCGCGGAGGGCCTTTTCAAGCAAGGCCCATCCATATAAGAATACGGTAAAACGGGCGGCCGGTAAAGGGTCGCGGGGGAGTGAAGCATGCTGCTGAGAGACAGGGCCTGGGACGTGATGCGCACCGACATGGTGACGGCGAAGGACGGCGACAGCCTGCGCGAGGTGGCCGTGGCCCTGCGCTCCGCCATGAAGGAGCAGCCCGACAGGGCCTGCGCGGTGATCCTCTCCGAGGACGGCGGATTTCGCGGCGTGATCACGGCCTGGTGGCTGCTGCTCTACCTGGAGCAGTGCGCACTGGAGGACTCGCTGAAGCTCAAGGAGGGCACGGCCTTCGAGAGCAAGTTCCGTACGACCTGCCGCAAGTGCTACGCACGCGTCGCGGGGGACGTGGTGGAGCGCGACGTGCCCGTGGTGAAGCCCCAGGACCCCCTGCTCACGGTGCTGGAGGCCATGCTCACCTCCCGGCGGCGCTGGGCCGTGGTGATGGAGGGCGGCAAGGTGCTGGGCGTGATCGCCGCCGAGGACCTCTTCCTTCAGATGCGTTGGGAGGAGATGGAGTAGGGCCGGGAGGCCCGTGGCTGCTGAAATAAGTCGGCTTTGGGGCTTTTTCAGCAGCCCTGCGCGAAGCGCAGCCTGAAGCAGGGCGGCTTTGCCGCCCGTAAGCGGCTCCCACAAACCCCGTTTCGGGGTTTGTCATCAAGCTGGGGCCGCGCGGGCCCTTCGCTCCGGCCCAGCCCGACGGCCGGAGCCGACGCTTTGACCGCGTCGTGGCCGCGGCGGAACGCTCCCGGGCGTCCGCGGCCCGGTCCGGACGCGGACATTCCCCCCCTCACCCCGGCGCCAGCCCGGGCCATGCGGCCCTGGGCGCCCTACATCTGTCGGGTGTTCATCAGATACTGGACGAGCTGCTTGGAGTAGCGGGGATCGTACTTGGGGTCCGCGCCCAGGGAGCCCGCGGCCGCCTTGGGGTCCATGGCCTTGGCGTAGGGGCGCTCCGTGATCATGGCGCAATAGGAATCCACCACGGCGCAGAGCAGGCCCATGTCGGAGATATCGGCCCCAGCGATCTTGCGGGGGTAGCCGCTTCCTCCCACACGTTCGTGGTGTTCCAGCACGCACTGTTCCACCTCGGGGAACTTGAGGTCCAGCTTGGCCAGCATCTCCGCGCCGATCAGCGGGTGCTTCAGGAGCTTCTGGCGCTCCTCGGAGGAGAGGGTCTGGGTTTTGTCGCGCAGGAAGGCCGGGATTTTCGACATGCCCACGTCGTGCAGGAAGAGGCCCAGGCAGACGCGGTCGAAGGCCTGGCGGTTTTTGGGGCCCTGGCGGTACTCCTCGGGCAGGGTCTGGAGGAACACCTGCATGCCCACCATGCCGCAGTTCACCGAGTGGCAGGCCAGGGAGTGCCTGGAGTGCACGCGCCGCGAGAGGGCCTTGCCCCTGTTGAAGTCCTGCCAGAGGTATTCGGTGAACACCATGAGGTCGGCCTGGATCTTGTCGGCCACGGCCTTCACGGGCTGGTCGAGGAATTCCTCCATGCGCCGGGTCAGGGCGGCCTGGAAGATGTCGGCGGTCTCGGACTCGGTGAGGTGGCGGTCCATGAGCACAAGGTCGAGCTGGAAGGAGATGTGCTTCACGTAGACCGGGTGGTCGGCGCGCGAGACGAAGATCAGTCCGTCCTGCACCAGGGTCTCCAGTTCCTCTCCCTGCTCCTTGGAAAGACGCTCGCCCACGCGGTAGTAGGGGAGCAGCCGCACGACGTCTTCCTTGAGCTTGAAGATGTTCAGGGGGGGTCTGAACTTGTTGAAGCTTTGGAGGATGTCGGGGCTGATCTGGTAGTATTCCTCTTCCAGATCCTCAATGGATTCAAGCTGGCGCTTCTCGCTCATGATCCGTAGGGGGGTTGAGGCCTCGCCGCGCAAAAATCCCCGGCTTCAAATCTACGTTATCCGCACCACGCCCCTCTGGCAAGGGGCGGTAAGGTTTTTTCCATGATCCCGCATCGAAAAGGCTCCCGGCCCGCGTCCGTCTTCCACCGGAGGCCCGGCAGCCCTGTCTGGCTGTCATTTTTCTCCCACCTGCTCCCACATTTTTTCTCCTAAGGATTCGAGCAGTTCCCCTTTCCTCTTGACATTGGAGTGGGATTGTTCGAGAGGCTGTGGGAAACAGTGGTAAGAAGTGGTGAGTTGTGTGAGGTCGGGTCATGTTCCGAGGACACAGTGAGCGAAACCTCGACCCCAAGGGTCGCCTCATGCTCCCCCCGGAGTTCCGGGAGGAGGTGCTCGCGTCGTCTCCGGAAGGCAAGCTCATGCTCACCAATTTCGACGGCTGCGTGGTGGGCTACCCCATGCCCGAATGGGAGCGCATCGAAAAGAGCTTTCAGGGCATCAACGTGCTGGACAAGCGCATCCGCAACCTCCAGCGCTTCCTCATCTCGGGGGCCGTGGAAGTGGTGCTGGACAAGCAGGGCCGCATCCTCATCCCGCCCTACCTGCGCAGCTACGCCAAGCTCGACAAGGACTGCGTCCTGGCGGGCGTGGCCACCAAGTTCGAGCTCTGGGACAAGGAAACTTTCGAGGCCCGCCGCCGCGAAACCGAGGAAACCTTCGACGCCGACATGGCCGACCTGGCCGCGTCCGGCTTCGAGCTAAGGCTCTAGGGGGCCGCCGTGCGCTTCGATCCGCGCCACCTCCCGGTCCTGCACGGGGAAGTGTGCGACATGCTGGGCATTCGGCCCGGCATGCGCGTGCTCGACGCCACCCTGGGCCTGGGCGGCCACAGCCGCGCCATGCTGGAAAAGGCCGGGGGCGAGCTGGAGATCCTGGGTCTGGACCGCGACCCCACAGCCGTGGAGCGCGCCCTGGCCAACCTGGCGGACTTCCCCGGCAGGGTGCAGGCCCGGCGCATGCGCTTCTCGGAGTTTCCCGCCGCCCTGGAAGAGCTGGGCTGGGACTCCGTGGACGCCGCCCTGGCCGACGTGGGCGTCTCCTCGCCCCAGCTCGACGAGGCCGAGCGCGGGTTCAGCTTTCTGGCCGACGGGCCGCTGGATATGCGCATGAGCGTGGCCGACGGCCTGGAGCCGGCGGCCAACATCGTGAACAACTGGAGCTTCGAGCGCCTGCGCGACCTCATCCGCGACTACGGCGAGGAGCCGCAGGCAGGACGCATCGCCCGGGCCATCACCCGCGAGCGCGAGACGAAGCCCTTCGATTCGACCCTGGAGCTGGCCCGCGTCGTGGAGCGGGCCTATCCGCCCAAATGGCGGGCCACCGCGCGCAACCACCCCGCCACCAGGACCTTCCAGGCCCTGCGCATGGCGGTGAACGAGGAACTGCAAGAGCTCGAGGACTTTCTGGACAGGATCGTGGATCATCTCTCCCCCGGCGGCCGCGTGGCCGTCATCTCCTTCCACTCCCTGGAGGACCGTCTGGTGAAGACGGCCTTCCGGCGCGAGGCTTCCGGGTGCCTGTGCCCGCCCCGGCAGCCTTTCTGCACCTGCGGGCACGTCCCAAGGCTGCGCATCCTGACCAAGAAGCCCCTGGGCCCTTCCGAGGCCGAGGCCGCCGCCAACCACCGCGCGCGCAGCGCCAAGCTGCGCGTGGCCCAACGCCTGGCCCCCGAGGGAGCGCCCCTCGAAGGCTTCGGCCCGGACGGCGCCGAGAGGGACAACCCGTGAAAGGCGTGAGCAAGGAATGGGCGCTCTCGCTGGGTTTCTCGCTGTTCACCCTGCTGTCGCTGGGCCTTGGCCTTACCTGGGTGAACATCGAGCGCGTGGACATGGCCTACGGGCTCAAGCGCCTCCAGACCGAGATCGACTCCCAGGAGGCCCTCATCTCGAAGCTGGAGGTGGAGCGCAACACCCTGCTCACCCCCGAGCGCCTGCGCGTGCTGGCCGGACAGTACGGCCTCTCCCAGGCACGGCCGGGGCAGATCAGGCGGCTTTCGGCCTCGGGGGAGGAGCTGCCCTCCCCGGTGATCAAGGCCGCGCCCATCCCGGAAAAGCCGAAGAAGGAAAAGGCCCCCGACCAGGAGCAGAAGCCCCGCAAGAAGGGCGACGTCAGCAAGAAGAAGAAAACTGAAAAGGTGGCCGACGAGGCCCCCAAGGCCGGGAAGAATCCGTCATGAGCCGGGGACAGAAACAGATCAGGGACTACAGCCGCATCCGCCTCATCGTGGTGTGCGGCGTCTTTTTCCTGTTCTGGGCCAGCCTCTGGGTCCGGGCGGCGCACCTCCAGATCGTGCAGGGGCCGCGCCTGGCCGAACAGGCCCTCAGGCAGCACCTCGCCCTGGAGACCGATCGCGGGCGGCGCGGGGCCATCGTGGACCGCAACGGCCAGCTCCTGGCCAAGTCGGTGGAGTTCGCCTCGGTCTACGCCAATCCCAAGGACGTGAAGAACCCCGACGAGGCGGCCCAGGCCCTCTCCAAGGTTCTGGGCGAGCCCCTGAAGGACCTAACCCGCAAGCTCCACGGACGCGGCAGCTTCGTCTACCTGGACCGCCGCGTGAACGACCGCGTTGCCGCACAGGTGCGCGCCCTGAACATCCCCGGCGTCCACGTGGCCCCGGAGTTCGGGCGCTCCTACCCCAACAAGCAGATGGCCGGGCAGCTCCTGGGCTTCGTGGGCTACGACGACCAGGGCCTTGAGGGCCTGGAGAAGCACTTCGAGGCGTACCTGGCCGGCAAGAAGGCCAAGTACGTGGTGCAGCGCGACGCCTCGGGCCGCAGGCTCTACCTGGACGCCCAGGGCCGCGAGATGGCCAACGCCGACGGCGCGGAAATCCGCCTGACCATCGACTCCCAGATCCAGTTCTTCGCCGAGGAGGCCCTGGCCAAGGCCGTCACCGAGAACCGGGGCAAGGCGGGCATCTGCATCGTGGTGCACGTCAAGAGCGCCGAGATCCTGGCCTGGGCCAACTACCCCTTCTTCAACCCCAACGGCGGCGACAACCCCGACCCCAAGGCCGGACGCAACCGCCTGGCCCTGGACGTGCTGGAACCGGGCTCCACCATGAAGCCCATCCTCATCGCCGCCGCGCTCCAGGAGAAGGTGATCCGCCCCGAGACGCAGTACAACTGCGAAAAAGGGCAGTGGAACTTCTACAACATCGCCACCATCCGCGACACCCACCCCTACGACGTGATCAGCGTGGACAAGATCCTGCGCTGGTCCTCCAACATCGGGGCCGCCAAGATCGGCCTGGACCTGGGCGCGCACAAGCTCCACGCCTACTTCGACCGCGTGGGCTTCGGCCAGCCCACCGGGCTGCCCCTGCCCGGCGAGGCAAAGGGTCTCATGCGGCCCGTCTCGGCCTGGAGCAAGCTCGATCTGGCCACCTGCTCCTTCGGGCAGGGCATCGGCGTCACCCCCGTGCAGCTGGCCCAGGCCTTCCACGTCATCGCCAACAACGGCGTGAAGAAGCCCCTGCGCCTCGTGATGGATCCGCCCCAGGACAGCTCCTTCTGGCCAGAGACCCGCGTTTTCGATCCTCAGGTGGCCAAGACCGTGCAGCTCATGATGCGCGACGTGGTGGAAGCCGAGAAGGGCACGGGCGTCAAGGCGCACATCGACGGGCTGGAGCTGGGCGGCAAGACCGGCACCGCCCAGAAGGCCCGCGCCCGGGGCGGTTACGGCGACAAGTACCTGGCCAACTTCGTGGGCTTCGTCCCGGCCGTGGACCCGGAATACATGGTGCTGGTGATGGTTGACGAGCCCGAGCCCAACCACTACGGCGGCGTGGTCGCCGCGCCCGCCATGCGCGAGGTGGCCCTGAAAAGCCTCTCCTACCTGGGACGGCTCCCCGAATCCGTGAAGATGCAGCAGGCCGACAAAGGTCCGGCCCCGGCCCCCGTGCGCGCGTCCGACGTGGCCGAGGCGCTGGGCGTGGCCTTCCCGCCCATGAACATCGCCGTGGACGGCGCGGAAGTGCCAAATCTCGTGGGCATGCCCCTGCGCAAGGCCGCCGAGATCCTGGCCGGGAAGGGCGTCGTGCCCACCCTCAAGGGCTCCGGGCTCGTGGTGGGCAAGCAGAATCCGGCCCCGGGCGCGCACTGGGACGCCGTGAACAAGGAACCCTTCACCATCTGGCTGGCCAAGGCCTCCTGATCCCGGACACCGCCATGGTACGCAACCACTCCTTCGAAGAACTCCTCGCCCTGGCCGCAGCGGGCCTGGACGTGCAGGCGGACTCCCGCCGCGTCACGCCGGGCGGCGCGTTCGTGGCCGTGCGGGGCGTCTCGGTGGACGGCGAGTCCTTCATCCCCATGGCCCTGGAGCGCGGAGCGGCATGGATCGTGGCCTCGCCCAGCGCCCAGCTCCCGGCGGGCAGCGCCGCCAGGCTGGCGGTCGTGGACGACGTGCCCCGCGCTCTGGGGCTGCTGGCCGCCGCGCGCCACGGCACGGAGAGGCTTCCCTTCCGGCTGGCGGGCGTCACGGGCACCAACGGCAAGACCACCGTCACCTATCTGGTGGAACACCTGTTCGCCCGCGCCGGGCTCAGGGCCGGGGTGCTGGGCACCGTGGAATACCGCTGGCCCGGCCACTCCCAGGTGGCCAGCCACACCACGCCCGACTGCCTGACGCTCCACGCCCTCCTGGCGGAGATGGCCAGGGACGGGGTTCAGGGCGCGGCCATGGAGGTCTCCAGCCATGCCCTGGACCAGGGCCGCGTGGAGGGCCTCACCTTCGACGCCGCCGCCCTGACCAACGTCACCCAGGATCACCTGGATTACCACGGCGACATGGAAGCCTACTTCCAGGCCAAGCGCCGCTTCTTCACCCGCTACCTGCGCGACCCCTCCGGCGCGGCCCTGAACCTGGACGACGCCTCCGGCCGCAGGCTGGCCGGGGAGTTCCCCCAGGCCCTGGGCTTCACGCTCACGGGGCAGGCCGCAGGCGGGCGCGTGCTCTCGGGCCGGGTGCTGCGCTCCTCGGGCGAGGGAATGGAGCTGTCCATGGAGCTGGAGGGCCGCAGCTGGAGCTTCGCCTCGCCGCTCATCGGGGCCTTCAACGCCTCCAACCTGCTGGCCGCACAGGCCCTGGGCCTCTGCCTGGGCCTGCCAGACTCGGCCATGTCCGGCCTGGCCGACTGCAACGGCGCGCCGGGACGCCTTGAGCGCGTGCCCAACGGCCAGGGCGTGCACGTCTTCGTGGACTACGCCCACACCCCCGACGCCCTGGAGAACGTGCTCACGGCCCTCAAGGTCCTGGATTTCACCCGCGTGGTGGCCCTCTTCGGCTGCGGCGGCAACCGCGACCGCTCCAAGCGTCCGCTCATGGCCCAGGCCGTGGCCCGCCACGCCGACGTGGCCGTGCTCACCTCGGACAACCCCCGCCACGAAGACCCCCTGGCCATTATCGAGGACGCCCGACCCGGCCTGTCAGGAGCCGCCCGGGTGATCGTGGAGCCGGACCGCCGCAAGGCCATCGCCCTGGCCCTGGAAGCCGCGGGCAAGGGCGGCGCGGCGCTCCTGGCAGGCAAGGGGCACGAGCCCTACCAGCAGATAGGGGACGAGAAGCTTCCCTTCAGCGACGCCCTCGTGGCCGGGGAGCTTCTGGCATGAGAATGTCCGTCTCCGAGACCATGGCCGCCTGTCAGGCCAGGGGCGACATCCGCGCCTTCGCGGAGGTCCTGGTGGAGTCCGCCACCCAGGACAGCCGCGCGGCCGGACCTGGCGCGCTCTTCTGCTGCCTGCCGGGCAGCCGCGCAGACGGTCACGATTTCGCAGTCCGCGCCGTGGAGCAGGGCGCTTCGGCCGTGCTGGCCGCGCGCGAACTGCCCGGGCTGAGCGGCAAGGCCCCCGTGTTGGTGGTGGAGGACGTGCAGCGGGCCATGGGCCTGCTGGCGCGGCACTGGCGCAGGCGCGTGCGCCCCGTGGTGGCCGCGCTCTCGGGTTCGGCGGGCAAGACCACGGCCAAGGAGATGCTGGCCTCCATCACGACCGTGATGGGGCCTTCCATCAAGAATCCCGGGAATTTCAACAACCAGCTGGGCCTGCCCCTCTCCATGCTGGCCGCTGGCGCGGAGCACCGCACCTGGGTGCTGGAGCTGGGCATCAGCCGCGTGGGCGACATGGAAGAACTGGCCGGAATCTGCGAGCCGGACCTGGCCGTGGTGCACAACGTCGGCCCCGCCCACCTGGAGGGCCTGGGAGACCTGCGCGGCGTGGCCCGCGCCAAGGCCGCGCTCCTGGGCTTCGTGGGCGAATCGGGCACGGCTCTGGCCAACAAGGACTACCCCGAATTGTGGGCCGAGGCGAAAAAGGCCAACCCCCGCGTGAAGGCCATGTCCACCCGCGACCCCTCGGCCGAGAATTTCTGCACGTACAAGGGCTGCTCCGCCAACGGCATGGGCGTCTACTCCCTGATGCTGGAGGGCAGCCCCCTGGAAGTGTCCCTCTCCTGCCAGGGCGCGCACCTGGCCGAGAACGTCCTGGCGGCGGCGGCCGCCGCGCGCGCCCTGGGCGCGACAGGCGAACAGATCCGCGAGGGCCTGGCCCGGGCGGAGTTCCCCAAGGGCCGCTTCGCCGTGCGCGACACCGGGACCTGCGTGGTGATCGACGACACTTACAACGCCAATCCCCTGTCCATGACCGCCGCCATCGGGGCGGCCCGGGCGCTTTGCGGCGCGGGTCCCCTGGCCCTGGTGCTGGGCGAGATGGGCGAACTGGGCAAAGAGCGCGACCAGGCCCACGAGGAGCTGGGCCGCGTGATCGCGGCAAGCGGTTGCGACGTGGTGCGGTTCAAGGGCCCCAGCGCGGCATTGGTGCGCCTGGGGTTGGAGCGTTCCGGCTTCGCGGGCAGCTTCGCGGAAGTTCGCGAGCCTTCGGAGATCGCGGAGCTGGCCGCGCAGGCCTCCTCCACGGGCGGGGTGGTGCTCTTCAAGGGTTCGCGCTCCCAGCGCATGGAGGAATTTCTGGAACGCTTCCTGTCGGACCATGAGGAGGGCCGCCGGTGATCTACCATCTGCTCGTGCCCTTCGCGGCCCAGCTCACGGTGCTGAACGTCTTCCGCTACATCACGTTCCGCTCCATCTACGCCTTCACAACGGCCCTGGTGATCGCCATCGTGTTCGGCCCCAAGGTCATCGCGTGGCTGACAAGGCTCAAGTGCGGCCAGACCATCCACGAGGACGTGAAGGCCCACCAGTGCAAGGCGGGCACGCCCACCATGGGCGGCCTGCTCATGATGCTCTCCATCGTGGTCTCGGTGCTGCTCTGGGCCGATCTGACCAACGAATACGTGTGGATGACCCTCCTGGTGTTCGTGGGCTTCGGGTCCATCGGCTTCTGGGACGACTACCTGAAGGTTGTGCGCAAGCACAACAAGGGGCTCTCGGCGCGCGCCAAGATGGCGGGACAGGTGGCCATCGCCGCCGTGGCCGTGGGCATCCTCATGCTGGACCCGGACTTCTCCACGCGCCTTGCCGTGCCCTTCTTCAAAAACTTCCAGCCCGACCTGGGCATCCTCTACCTGCCCTTCGCCCTGCTGGTGATCGTGGGGGCGTCCAACGGCGTGAACCTCACCGACGGCCTGGACGGGCTGGCCATCGGCCCCACGGTGGTGGCGGCGGGCATGTTCGCGCTCTTCGTCTACGTGGCGGGCCACGCGCAGATGGCGCGCTACCTCCAGGTGATGCCCGTCTCGGGAGTGGGCGAGGTCACGGTGTTCTGCGCGGCCCTCGTGGGCGCGGGGCTCGGTTTCCTGTGGTTCAACGCCTACCCGGCCCAGGTGTTCATGGGCGACGTGGGCTCTCTCTCCCTGGGCGGGGCGCTTGGTTTCGTGGCCGTGGCCTGCAAGCAGGAGCTCATCCTGCTCATCGTCGGCGGCGTCTTCGTGTTGGAGACCCTCTCGGTGATCCTCCAAGTGAGCTACTTCAAGTTTTCGGGGGGCAAGCGCATCTTCAAGATGGCCCCGCTGCACCATCATTTCGAGCTTAAGGGCATCCCGGAGTCCAAGATCATCATCCGGTTCTGGATCCTCTCCATCCTCCTGGCCTTCGTGGCCTTGAGCACGCTGAAGCTGAGGTGACGGGCATGCGCGCGCTTCTGCACAAGGGACAGCTGGCCGGACACGAGGCCGTGGTGGTGGGCGCCGCCGTTTCGGGCGTGGCCGCCGCGCGTCTGCTGGCCTACCTGGGCGCGGGCGTGCGCCTGCTGGACCGCAACCCCGAAGCCCTCGCCCCCGAAGTGCTGGCCGAACTGGAAGCCTCGGGCGTCACGGTGCTTCTGGGCGCGCACAAGAAGGAACAGTTCAGGGGCGCGCAGATGGTGGTACTCTCGCCGGGCGTGCCCGTGGCCAAGCTGGTCGAGTTCCTGAAAGCCTGCCCGGACGCGCAGGTGCTCTCGGAGCTGGAGCTGGCCTCCTGGTTCTGCGACGCCCCCATCCTGGCCGTGACCGGCACCAACGGCAAGACCACCACCACCTCGCTCATCGGGCACATCCTGGAGAGCGCGGGCCGCAGGGTGTTCGTGGGCGGCAACATCGGCACGCCGCTCTCGGACCACGTGCTCTCGGGAGAGCCCTGCGACGTGGCGGTGCTGGAGGTCTCGAGCTTCCAGCTCCAGAATGTGAAGAGCTTCAAGCCCACGGTGGCCGTGCTCCTGAACTTCTCGGGCAATCATCTGGATTTCCACGCCGACATGGAGGAATACCTCCAGGCCAAGCTCCAGTGCTTCGCGCGCATGGACGCCAAGGGCCTGGCCATCCTGCCCCTGGAGATGCGCGCGGAGCTGGAAAAGCGCTCCTTCACCGGCGCGCGCAAGGTCTACTTCACCGCCAGCAACCGTTTTCCGGAGAACAACCTCCCCGGCGCGCACAACCGGTCCAACATGGAAGCCGCCTGGCTGGCCTGCAAGGCCCTGGGCGTCACCGACGACGAGGTGCGCCGGGGCGTGGCCTCCTTCCGGCCCCTGGGCCACCGCATCGAGACCGTGGGCGAGAAGGGCGGCGTGCTCTTCGTGGACGACTCCAAGGCCACCACGGTGGAAGCCATGCGCGCCGCCGTGGAAAGCTTCGAGCGCCCGGTGCGGCTGCTGGCTGGAGGGGTGTTCAAGGGCGGCGACCTCTCCATCCTGGAGCCGCATTTTGGGACGCGCATCGCCGCCGTGGGCCTCTTCGGGGCCAGCCGTGAGGTGTTCGAGGGCGCGTGGGCTGGCAAGGTCCCCCTGTTCTGGGCGGAAGACCTGGATAAGGCCGTGACCAGGCTCTACCGCGAGGCCGCCCCGGGCGACGTGATCCTGCTCTCCCCGGCCACGGCAAGCTTCGACCAGTATTCGGGCTACAAGGCGCGCGGCGAGCACTTCCAGCGCATCTTCGAGTCGCTGCCCGACGAGCGGGAGGCCCGGCAATGAGCCGCGTGGCCGTGATCCAGGAAGCCCCCATGCCGGGGCAGGCCGTGAAACCGGGTTTCGACTGGTGGCTGGCCTCCGTGGCCGTGCTCCTGGCCGGGCTGGGCGTGGTCATGGTGCTTTCGGCCTCGGGGATCATGGCCGAGCGCATGGCGGGCAGCAAATACCTCTTCTTCAAGAAGCAGGCGATCTTCTACGCCGTGGGCGTGGCCCTGATGTTCGTGATGGCCTGGATGCCCCGGCGAATCCTCTACGGCCCGGTGTACGTGTGGCTGGCCCTGGTGCTGGTATTGCTGGCCATGACGCTCATCCCTCCCTTCTCCGTGAAGGCAGGCGGCGCGCGCCGCTGGATGCACCTCGGCCCCGTGCTGCTCCAGCCCATGGAGCTGGCCAAGATCGTGCTCGTTTTTTACCTGGCCTACTTCTATTCCAGCAAGCAGGCTCTGGTGAAGTCGTTCTCCGTGGGCTTCATCCCTCCGGTGGTGGTCACGGGGCTTCTGGGCGTGGTGATGCTGGTGCAGCCGGACTTCGGCGGCGCGGTGTTCATGGGCATGCTCTTCTTCCTGATGAGCCTCGTGGGCGGAACCCGTTTCGTCTACCTGTTCATTTCGGGCCTCTTCGGCGCCGCCGCGTGCGTGCTCCTGGTGATCAACTCGCCCTACCGCTTCAAGCGCTGGTTCGCCTTCCTCGACCCCTTCCAGGACCCGCAGGGTACGGGCTACCAGCTGGTGCAGTCGTTCTTCGCGTTCGGATCGGGCCAGATCACGGGGGTGGGCTTCGGCTCCGGCAAGCAGAAGCTCTTCTACCTGCCCGAGGCCCATACGGACTTTATCATGGCCGTGGCCGGGGAGGAGCTGGGCTTCATCGGCGTTTCGGTGATCCTCTCGCTGATCGGGGTGCTCATGTGGCGCTCCTTCCGCATCGCCCTGGCCCAGGACGACCTGCGCGACCGCTTCACGGCCTATGGCATGGCCCTGGTGCTGGGCATCGGCTTCCTGCTCAACCTGGCCGTGGTCATGGGCTGCGTGCCGCCCAAGGGCGTGGCCATGCCCTTCCTCTCCTACGGCGGCTCCTCGCTGGTGTGCGCCTTCCTCTGCGTGGGCATCCTGCTGAACCTCTCCAGGAGGCGGCCCACATGAAGCGCGTGCTTGTGGCCACCGGAGGCACGGGCGGGCACATCTTCCCCGCCCTGGCCGTGATCGAGGAGCTCAGGGCCATGCACCCGGGCCTGGAATGCCTTTTCGTGGGCGGTGAAGGCCCCGAAGGCAGGCTGGCCAGGGAGGCGGGCGTGGACTTCCGGGGGCTGGCCGTGCGCGGCGTGCTGGGCAAGGGCCTGAGCGCCGTGCCCGCAGCCCTGCGCATGGGCGGCAGCCTGCTCACGGCCCTGGCCGTGGTGCGCGAATTCCGCCCCCAGGTAGCGGCGGGGTTCGGCGGCTACGCGGGCTTCTGCCCGGTGCTGGCGGCCTGGATGCAGCGCATCCCCACGGCCGTGCACGAACAGAACAGCGTTCCCGGCGCGACCAACCGCCTGCTGGGCCGGGTGGTCCGGCGGGTGATGGTCTCGTATCCGGACGAATCGGGCGCATTTCCCCCGGGCAAGGTTCTCCTCACGGGCAACCCCGTGCGGCCCGGGATCGCAGGGGCGATCGGGACGGAAGCGGCGCGGGTGGTGCCAAGCCGCATCCTCGTCCTGGGCGGCAGCCAGGGGGCCAGGGCCGTCAACCGGGTGGTGGTGACGGCCTGGCCCCGTCTGGCGTCGCAGGGCTTCGAGCTGCGCCATCAGACCGGCGCGTCGGATTACGAGTCCGTGCGCAATCTTTACCGGGGGCAGGAGCGGGTCACGGTGGAGCCCTTCATCCAGGACATGCCCGAGGCTTACGCCTGGGCCGATCTGGTGATCGGCCGCGCCGGGGCCTCCACCCTGGCCGAGGTGGCCTGCATGGGCCTGCCCTCGGTGCTTGTGCCCTTCCCCCACGCCACGCACGACCACCAGGCCGTCAACGCCTCCTACCTGGAGCGCGTGGGGGCGGCCGTGGTGCTCAAGGAAAAGGACTTGAACACCCAGACGCTGGAGGCCGCCGTGCTCTCCATCCTGGGCGATCCCGAAAAATGCCGAGCCATGGGCCGCGCCGCGCGCACCCAGGCCAAACCTCACGCCGCCCGGGACATCGCCATGGAGCTCTCCCGGCTGGCCGCATGACGGAACACACGATGGGCGATCAGGAACAGAGTCTCTATCCCGCGCGCGGCATGCGCACCCAGGTGAAGCGCATCCACATGGTGGGCATCGGCGGTTCGGGCATGTCCGGCATCGCCGAGGTGCTTTTGAACCTGGGCTACCAGGTCACGGGCTCGGACATGTCGCTCTCCGACACCGTGAAGCGCCTCAAGCGCCTGGGGGCGGACATCTCCATCGGCCACGGCCGCGAGAACCTGGGGCATGCCGACGTTCTGGTGAAGTCCACCGCCATCCAGGAGTCCAACCCCGAGGTGGAGGAGGCGAGGCTGCGCGGCATGCCGGTGATCCCCCGGGCCGAGATGCTGGCCGAGCTCATGCGCCTGCGCTCCGGCGTGGCCGTGGCCGGAACCCACGGCAAGACCACCACCACCTCGCTTCTGGCCA
Source organism: Fundidesulfovibrio magnetotacticus (assembly GCF_013019105.1). Classification (NCBI taxonomy): domain Bacteria; kingdom Pseudomonadati; phylum Thermodesulfobacteriota; class Desulfovibrionia; order Desulfovibrionales; family Desulfovibrionaceae; genus Fundidesulfovibrio; species Fundidesulfovibrio magnetotacticus. The sequence goes on along the minus strand of NZ_BLTE01000005.1, from coordinate 50,119 downwards.
CCATCTTCTCCGAGGCCGGGCTCGACCCCACCGTGATCATCGGCGGCCGCCTCAACGCCATGGGGGCCAACGCCCGCCTGGGAGAGGGCGAATACCTCATCGCGGAAGCCGACGAGTCCGACGGCTCCTTCCTCTGCCTCTCCCCGGTGATGACCATCGTCACCAACGTGGACGCCGACCACCTGGACTTCTACAAGGGCGGACAGGCCGAGATCGACGAAAGCTTCATCCGTTTCTGCAACAAGATCCCCTTCTACGGGGTCAACGTGGTCTGCCTGGACGACCCGGGCGTGCGCCGCATCCTCCCGCGCATCAACCGCCCGGTGCTCTCCTACGGCGTCGGCGAGCCCAAGGCGCGCCTCAAGGCCCGCATCATGGACCAGGGCCCCAGGCCGCGCTTCGAGGTCACCTTCGACGGCGCGCATTGGGCCGACGTGACCCTGAACCACCCGGGCCGCCACAACGTGCAGAACGCCCTGGCCGCCATCGGCGTGGCCATCGAGGCAGGTCTGCCCAAGGAGGCCGTGCTGCGCGCCCTGGCCGCCTTCGCGGGCGTGGGACGCCGCTTCGAGAAAAAGGGCGAAAAGGACGGCGTGCTCGTCATCGACGACTACGGACACCACCCGGCCGAGATCAAGGCCACGCTGTCCACCGCGCGCGCCTGCTACCCGGACCGCCGCCTCGTGGTGCTCTTCCAGCCCCACCGCTTCACCCGCACCCAGGCACTCTTCGGGGACTTCTGCAAGACCTTCGAGGACGCCGAGGAGCTGGTGCTCACCGAGATCTACCCGGCCTCAGAGAAGCCCATCCCGGGCGTCTCGGGCCAGAGCCTGGCCCAGGGCATCCGCCAGGTGTCCAAGACCAAGGTGACCTACGTGCCCGACTTCGAAACCGCCCTGACCACCCTGCGCGTGCTCCTGCGTCCCGGCGACCTGCTGGTGACCATGGGCGCGGGCAGCGTCTGGAAGGTGGGCGTGGACTATCTGGAGGGGGGCCATGGCGCTTAGGCTCCTGCCCGGACCTCGCTTCGCGGAGCGCACCACCCTGCGCCTGGGCGGACGCGCCGCGGCCGAGCTGGCCATGGCCCGTCCCGAGGACTGGGAGGGGCTCGAGCAGGCCTTGGCCGGGTCCGGGGGACGTCCCCTGGCCCTGGGCTGGGGTTCCAACCTGCTGGCGCACGACCAGGACCTGGACCTCTGCGTAGTGACCCTCCCCGAGGGCGAGCCGCTGGCCGTGGGGCAGGATGAGGACGGCCGCGTGAGGGTGCGCGCCTGGGGCGGGCTCATGCTGCCCAGGCTCGTGAACTGGGCGGCGCGCGAAGGCTACTCCGGCCTGGAGCCCCTTGCGGGAATCCCTGGCACGGTGGGCGGCGCGGTGGCCATGAACGCCGGGAGCTACGGCTCGGAGACCGCCGCGCTGCTGGCGCGCGTGCTGGTTTGGGACGCCGCGCGCGGGGCGCGCTGGATCGAGCCTGGGGGTTGGCGCGCGGGGTATCGCGCGTTCTGGCCCGAAGGCCTGGACCAGGGGGCGTTCTGGCTGGCCCTGGCCGCCGAGTTGTCGCTCGCTCCAGCCCGGGCCCAGGACGTGCGCCTAGCCACGGACGCCACCCTGGCGCGCAAGAAGGCCAGCCAGCCCGTGAGCGCGGCCACCTGCGGCTGCGTGTTCAAGAATCCCGAGGGCGAGAGCGCAGGGCGCATGCTCGACGAGTTGGGCTTTAAGGGCAAGAGCCTGGGCGGCATGTGTTTTTCGCCCATGCATGCGAATTTCCTGGTGAACGAAGGCAGGGGTTCGGCCACGGCGGCGCTGGAACTTATCAACCGGGCGCGCGCCTCCGTGTGGGAACGCTTCGGCGTGGAACTCGAACTGGAAGTGAAGGTGCTCGCATGAGCATGCCTGCCAGACACGTTTCGCGCCTGGGCCTGGGCCAGGGCAAGAGCCGCAACGCCCACTCCTACGGCGGCGGCCGCGACTCCCGCGCCAAGGTGACGGCCTCGCGCACCGGCAACCGCGAGAGCAGGCTTCCCCTGGCCAAGGCCAAGGTGAACCGCTCCCGGGCCACGGCCGGGGAGGCCCTGGCCGGGTTCACGGCGCTGGGCGGCCTCCTGAAGCGGCTGTTGACCCTGGTGCTGGCCTGCGTGGCCCTGGTGGCGGTTTCGGTAGGCCTTTTGGCCGGCTACCGCTGGCTCACCACCATCGACTATTTCGCCATCCGGGAGCTTGAAATCACGGGGCTCAACCGCATGGCCCGCGAGGACGTGCTGAGCCAGGCCGAGATCGCCCCAGGCACGAACCTGCTGGCCGTGAACATGGAGAACGTGGAGGCCCAGCTCATGGGCAACCCGTGGATCGAATCCGCCCAGGTGACCCGTGTGCTGCCGGGCGCGCTGAAGATCCGCATCGTGGAGCGCGAGCCCAGCTACATCGTTCAGTACGAGGAGACCCTCTGCTACGCGGACGTGGAGGGTCGGATCATCGACAAGGTGAAAGCGGACAAGTTCGTCTCGCTGCCCCAGGTGGAAGTGGAATCGGGCATGGAGCGCCATCTCGGCGTGCTGGAGGAACTGCGTCGCGCCATCGCGGACAAGCGCACGCCGTTCGGTCTGGATCAGGTGGCCTGGATCAGGCTCTCCTGGCGGCACGGCATGGAGGTGCGCCTCATGGACCGCAGCGTCGTCCTCTGCGTGGGCGTGGACGACTGGAAGAACAACCTGGCCCACATGGGTCTGGTCTGGGAGAACCTCGCAAAGCGGGGCGAGCTGGACCAGGCCGCCATCATCTCGGCCCAGAACCAGAAGGTCTGGGTGGAGAAGCATGGGCAAGCTTCATAAGAGGGATAGGGGGAAAACCGGCCATGGCCAAGCCTAACGATCTCATCGTCGGACTCGACATCGGCACCACCAAGATTTGCGCCGTGGTGGGCGAACTCTCGCCCGAGGGCGTGGACGTGGTGGGCATCGGCACCGCCCCGTCCACGGGACTGCGCAAGGGCGTGGTGGTGAACATCGAACAGACCGTCGCCTCCATCAAGCGCGCCCTGGAGGAGGCGGAACTCATGGCCGGATGCGAGATCCGCACGGTCTACGCGGGCATCGCCGGGAGCCACATCAAGGGGTTCAACTCCCACGGCGTTATCGCCGTGAAGGGCGGGGAGGTCACCCAGAAGGACGTGGAGCGCGTGCTGGACGCGGCAAAGGCCGTGGCCATCCCGCTGGACCGCGAGGTGATCCACATCCTGCCCCAGGAATATATCGTGGACGACCAGCGCGGCATCGCCGACCCGCTGGGCATGGCGGGCGTGCGCCTGGAAGTGAAGGTGCACATCGTCACCGGCGCGGTCACCAGCGCGCAGAACATCATCCGCAGCTGCCACCGCGCGGGCCTGGACGTGGCCGACATCGTGCTGGAGGCCCTGGCCTCGGCCAAGGCCGTGCTCACCGAGGAGGAACGCGAGATCGGCGTTGCCCTGGTGGACCTGGGCGGCGGCACCACGGACCTGGCCGTGTTCTCCAACGATTCCATCAAGCACACCTCGGTGCTGGCGCTGGGGGGCAACAACCTCACCAACGACATCGCCTTCGGCCTGCGCACGCCCATGGCCAGCGCGGAAAAGATCAAGATCAAGTACGGCTGCGCCCTCTCGGACCTCGTGCGCAAGGACGAGGTGATCGAGGTGATCAGCGTGGGCGGCCGCGAGCCCAGGCGTCTGTCGCGTCAGGTGCTCTCGGAGATCTGCGAGCCCCGCATCGAGGAGATGCTGGGCCTCGTGGACCAGGAGCTCATCAAGAGCGGGCTCAAGAATTCCATCGCGGCGGGCGTGGTTCTCACGGGCGGGACGGCCCTCATAGAGGGCATCCAGGAACTCGGGGAGCAGATTTTCAACCTGCCGACCCGCGTGGGCTATCCCATGCGCGTGGGCGGGCTCAAGGACGTGGTGAACAGCCCGATGTACGCCACGGCCGTGGGGCTTCTGATGTACGGCGCGGAAAAGGAAGGCACGGACAAGCGCTTCCGCATCCGCTCCGACGAGAAAGTGTTCAACCGCATCCTGGGCCGCATGCGGAAGTGGTTCGTGGATGTGAAGTAGGGGGCGAACGTGGCGACGTTCATTCAGGGGGAACTTTTTGCGTCTCAAGGAGGAGGGGACATGGAAATCTATGACATCGACATGGAATCGAATGCACGCATCAAGGTTGTCGGCGTCGGAGGAGGCGGCGGCAACGCGGTGAACAACATGATTTGTTCGGCGTTGCGCGGCGTGACGTTCATCACCGCCAACACGGACATCCAGGCCTTGCACAAGTCCAAGGCCGAGTTCAAGATCCAGCTGGGCGACAAGCTCACCAAGGGCCTGGGCGCGGGCGCCAACCCGGACTGCGGGCGCGACGCGGCGCTGGAGTCCATCGACCAGATCCGCAAGACCATCTCGGACGCCGACATGGTGTTCGTCACCGCCGGCATGGGCGGCGGAACGGGCACGGGCGCGGCCCCGGTGATCGCCCAGGCGGCCAAGGAGGCCGGGGCCCTCACCGTAGGCGTGGTCACCAAGCCCTTCTACTTCGAGGGCCGCAAGCGCCTGCTGGCCGCCGAGAAGGGCATCGCCGCGCTGCGCGAGCAGGTGGACTCCATCATCACCATTCCCAACGACAGGCTGCTCACCCTCGCCTCCAAGAAGGCCACCTTCATGGAGATGCTCAAGAAGGCCGACGAGATCCTCTTCTACGCCGTGAAGGGCATCTCCGACCTGATCATGGTGCCCGGCCTGATCAACCTGGACTTCGCCGACGTGAAGGCCGTGATGAGCGAGATGGGCATGGCCATGATGGGCTTCGGCGTCGCCCGGGGCGAAAACCGCGCCAAGGAAGCCGCCCAGAAGGCCATCACCAGCCCGCTGCTGGAGGACGTGACCATCGACGGGGCCAAGGGCGTGCTCATGAACATCACCTGCTCGCCCGACCTGACCATCGAGGAAGTGGACGAGGCCGCCTCCACCATCACCGAGGCCGTGAGCGACGAGGCCAAGGTGTTCTTCGGCACCGTGTTCGACGAGAACGCAGGCGACGAGATCCGCATCACGGTCATCGCCACGGGCATCGAGAGCGCCGAGGAGCTGAGCAGGCTCAAGTCCCAGTCGGCCAAGGTGAGCGTGCACCCGGCCGTCTCCCAGGCGGCTGCGGCGCACACCGAGCCTTTGCGCGCCGCGGAGGTGCAGCGCGAGTCCGCGCGCGAGGTCCTTCGCGACGCCGTGCGCGAACTGGAGCCCATCCAGGAGCCCCTGCGCGAGGCCCCCAAGGCCCACGTGGCCAGCCCGCGCACCGAGCGCATCATGGCCACCCACCACAACGACCTGACCATACCGGCCTACCTGCGCCGGGGCCGTAAGGGTTCGCCCGATCCGGCCGGCATCGCCCAATACAAGACCCATCAGCCCGGGAGCGAGGACTTCGTCTTCGACGAGGACGAGTTCGAGGTCCCGGCCTTCATCCGCATGCAGGCGGACTAGGAGGCTGTTTGTCCCCGTGCAGTGACGCCGTGAAGGAATGATCGCCACGTCGCGCACCGTCTACTTCGGCAGCCAAAAGCCCGTCCTGCCTGATCCCGGCGGGCGGCTCCCGGTGGCCCTGGCCTATCCCGGCCCTTCGCGGGCGGCTTACGCCGCCCTGGGCTGGCAGGCGGTCTACCGGCTGGCTTCGCGAAGCCCGTGGCTACGGGTGGAACGCTTCTTTCTTTCCGCGAAGAAAGAGGTTCCAAGGTCGCAGGACACGTCCCTCCCCCTGGACGCGTTCCCGCTGGCGGCCTTCTCCCTGGCCTTCGAGCTCGACGGCGCGGTTCTGGCGCAGGCGCTCGACTCCTGCGGCGTCCCTCTCCTCGCGAGCCGGCGGCCCGACTTCCCCATCCTCCTGGGAGGCGGGCCGCTGGCCTTTTTGAATCCTGCACCCCTGGCTCCGATTCTGGACGCCTGGTTCGTCGGCGAGGCCGAGGCGGGCCTTCAGGACCTGCTGGAAGGCGCGGCCAGGCTTGTCCTGGACGGGGCCTCCAAGGCCGAGACGCTGGAATGGATGGCCACGCGCCCGGGCGTCTACGTTACCGGACGCAGCGCCACCCCTGTACGCCGCGTCTGGCCCGCCTCCGGGCGCGTTCTGGAAGACCCCGCCTGCTCGGTGTTCGTCTCCAACGAGGCGGAGTTCAAGGACGCCATGCTCCTGGAGGTGAACAGGGGCTGCCCCCACGCCTGCCGCTTCTGCGCCGCAGGGTTCGTCTACCGCCCCCCCAGGCACGCCCGCGTCGAGGACCTTCGCGCCGCCGTGGCCGAGGCCAGGCCCAGGAAGGTCGGCCTTGTGGGCACGGCCCTCACGGACTGGCCGGACCTCCGGGAGTTCCTGCGCTGGCTGGCTTCCGTGAAAATCAAGTTCACGCTCTCCTCGGTGCGCGCTTCGGGCGTTACGGAAGAGCTCCTGGACATCCTGCGCAATGCGGGCCTGCGCACCCTGACCCTGGCCCTGGAAGGCCCCAGCGCGCGCATCCGGCGCAAGGCCAACAAGCACCTGGACGAGGAGGCCTTCCTGCGCGCCGTGTCCCTGGCCGCCGCGCGGGGCGTGAACCACCTGAAGAGCTACCTGATCATGGGCTGGCCGGGCGAGGAGGACGCCGATTACGAGGAGCTGTCGCGCTTCCTGGCCGAGGTCTGCCGCGCGGGTCGCGTGGGTTCCGGCAAAAAGGGCATCGGCCATATGACCCTGGGCGTGAACCCCCTGGTGCCCAAGCCCTTCACGCCCATGCAGTGGGCGCCCATGGCCGGCGAGGCCGCGCTGGAGGAACGCTGGACCTGGATGGAGTCCGTGGTGAAGCCCCTGAAAGGGGTCCGCCTGGAGGGCGAGCGGCCGTTCTGGGCCCGGCTCCAGGGGCTGTTGGCCCGTGGAGGGGAGGATTTGGCGGAACTTTCCATCATGGCCGGGGAACGCGGCTGGCGAAAGGCCCTGGACGCCTGGGGCGGCGACGTTTCGTCGGTGCTGGACCGGGAGCGCGCCCCCGACGAGGCGTTCCCCTGGGAGTGCGTGGACGTGGGCGTGGAACGCGCCGTGCTGCGCGCCGAGTGGGAGCGCTACGTCACGGGGCGGCCGTCGCCTCGCTGTCCGGAAGGCCCCTGCGCACGTTGCGGCGCGTGCGGCGAGCCGGAGCGGACGCCGGACGACGAGTCCCTCAACGTTCCCTGACGGCGTCGCCCCCGGTCCCCTTGGCTTCGTAGACGGCCGCGTCGGCCCGGGAGATCACGGTGTTCCAGTTGGCCGGGCGTCCCGGTGCGGGCAGGCAGGATGTGATTCCCATGGAGAGGGTGCACCCCCTTCCGTTGGCCATCTTGAAGCGCTCGCGGATGCGTTCTGCCACAAGGCGCGCCTGCTCGCCGGAACATGCGAGGATGGCGGCGAATTCGTCCCCGCCCAGCCGGAAGGCCCAGTCGCGGTCGGAGCGCAGGCATTCCTGCATGATGTCGGCCAGCGCACGCAGAACCTCGTCCCCCGCCAGATGCCCGTAGGTGTCGTTGACGCTCTTGAACTTGTCGCAGTCCAGGAGCAACAGGCGGTGCGATGCCCCGTTGCAGCCGTTCACGGGGGGGAGCCCGGCCAGCACCTGCTCGAAGTGACGGCGGTTGCCAAGGCCCGTAAGGGGGTCCTTGCGGCTGGCGTCTTCCATGTCCCGGCGGGCCTGGTCGGTCTCGGCCAGACGCCCGAGGAGGGACTTCTCCCGGCTGTCCAGGGAATGGAGCATCCAGTTGAGGGAGCGCTTCAGACGCAAGAGCAGGTTTTCGTCCTCCTGTTCCACGGGCAGGACGAAAGGTTCGGGAAAGATTCCTCTGCGCAGGCTTGCCGCGAAGTCGCAGACCTTGGCCAACTCCTTGAATACGCTGACGTGAAGGGCAAAGCGCGCGAAAAAGGGCAGCAGGCCCAACCCAAGGGCGGCATGAACCGCCAACACGGCAAGAGCCTGACGCTCACGGCCCGACTCCAGCAAGGCCATGGCTGCCAGGGATGGCAACACCGAAACCGGGGCCAGCAGCAGGAAGAGCTTCAGCTGGGGAGACATGCTACACCTATTTGATAATGAAAATCGAAATCAGGATGACGAGTACTGTCTGGACCCTGACCTGTCAAGCGAGGCGGCTTGTCGTCAGACTGGCACAGCAGGGCAGGGACCGCGCGTGGAACGAAGGGAAGCCTAATAAGGGAAGTGGAGCGCGCCCGTTTATGGCAGGCTATGGGTCTGTACGTCGATGGCGTACGCGGTGGCGTTGTCGGCAGCCGAGCGCAAAAAACGTTCATGGAGTGCAGGAAACGTAACCGGAAAAAGGTGTCGTTTTGATAGAATGCTGATATAATTTAATTTTCGTGTGGCATGATCTCTGAAATAGCCGGCCAGGAGGTTTCGCCATGAGACACCTGATGCTTGCCGCCGCAGTGGTGCTGGTCTTTTCCAGCCAGGCGTGCGCCTACTCGTACGGTCCTTCGTGGGGAGTCACCCTTTCACTGGGCGGGCCGTCCAGCTACGTCCCGGCCCCGCCGCCGCCTCCGCCGCCCGCCTACGGTTACGGGGCGGGGTACGCCCAGGGCTACGCCCGGGGTTACGCCAACGGGAGCTGGCAGGCCTACACGCCCCCGCCGCCTCCTCCTCCCAGGTATTACCACCGCCACCACAGAGGCTATTACAGGGGCTGGTAGCCGAAAACGGGCGGCATCGTCGGGACATAAGGAAAACGGGGGGCTTTCGCCCCCCGGCCTGTTTTACTCTCCGGGCTTGCGGTCGATGCCGGTGACCAGGAACACCCGTCCGGGCTGACGGGCCTGCGCGTCCGGCTCCTCGTCGGGAACCTGGCGGGCGATTTCCTTGATCTCCTTGGCGGCCGCAAGCCGCACCTTGTCGTCGTCGGCGTCCAGCAGGCTCTCCAGGACATCCATCACCTTCTCGTCCAGGAGTTTCACCGCGCGCCTGCATCCGGGAACGCCCTTGCGGGGCGGCTTCCTCGCGGGAGGCATGGATGCTACCGGGGCAGCTGGCGCGCCAGCTTCTCCCAGACGGCCAGCCCCAGCCACGCCAGCCCGCCGCCCGCCAGAGTGGTCGCCAGGGTGTTGATCACCCGGCTGCGCAGGGAAAAGGCGTCCCGCAGGTGCATGTGATGCCGGGCGTGTTCGCCCGGGGCCAGATCGCAGGAGGAACAGCAGCCAGGGCGCAGGAGTCCTTCCTCCTGGGCCTCGCGCAGGGCCTCCTTGATGAGGGGTTTGAGGCGCTCGCTCACGGCCTTTCCACCCGGGAGGGTCTGTTGGCGCGAGTGCGCCTGTCGTCGATCGTATGAGTCATCGGGTTCTCCCGTGTCGTTTGCGCCAGACCCACGGCGGCACGGGTTTGCCGGGCTCGTCCCACAGGCCCAGGGAGCGGTAGCGGGCGAGCTTTTCGGCAAGCAGCATGGCGTAGCAGTTCTGGCAATACTTCCGGTAGACCCAGGCATGTCCGGCCTTGACCATGGCGGCGTTCACGTCGTCGGCGCCGGGTGCGCGAACGAGCCCCACCTTCCTTCCGTAAGCGTCGGTGTCCACCACCTTCACCTCCACGGAGCGCCCCTCGACCAGCGAGGCCAGGAAGTCCCGCGAGGCGTGACCGCCGGGCTGGGCGAGTTCGGGGGCGTCGATGCCGTAGAGGCGCACGCGCGTGCCGTCCACGGTGATGGTGTCGCCGTCGTGCACGTTGGAGACGCGTCCGGAAAAGGCCCATGCCTGGGCCGCGACCACTGACAACAGGAAGACAGCCGCCAGGCGCGTCTTCATGAAGGCCACCTCCCGCCGAGTCGACGGGCGATCTTGTCCACGTAGTCCTGGTTGGCGAAGCGTCCGTCGGGTTCGCGCCGCACGCCGCCCGCGTTGTAGGCGGCGGCCACGCCTTGCCAGCCGTGGGCTGCAAGGTGGCGGTCCCGCTGGCGGGCCAGGCAGGCGCAGCCGACCTCCAGTCCCTGGTCCGGGTCGCCGAGGGCCGAGAGGAACGGGCCGTCGAACCCCATGGCGCGCGCCGTGGCCCCCATCACCTGCATCAGTCCCCAGGACGTTGCCTGGGCGCGGCGCTCGGTCTCCAGGGAGCAGGGGGCCTTGGCCCGAACGCCTGGGTTGTCGCGCAGGTAGCGTTCGAAAAAGCGCGGTTCGTAGCGGATGGCCCAGGTGTCCCCGCCGGATTCGACATTGACCACGGCTTCCACGAGGGTTTCGGGCAGCCCGTGTTTACGGGCGGTTTCGGCGATGCGCCGGGCATGATCCATGAGGTGCTCCTCTTCCAGGTTGCGTCACGCTTCGCGGATCGTGCGTTCTTCCAGGGTCTGCCGCGAAGACGACGAGACGCATGATACGTGGAAAAAGCTTTTTGAAAAGGGTACATGGGGGTATAGGGGCATGTGGACGAACGGCGGCTGAACCGCCGTAACCGCCTGAATCGCCCGAAAACGGCCCGGGAAGACACCCCGGGCCGTCACGCAAGGAGCATCATCGTGGGAAAACTGCGCGCACTGCGCCAGACCGTTCGTGAAGCGCTGGCCGCTGAGCCCTGGCCCTCGGGGCTGGCGAACCTCGAAACGCATCCGCCCAAGAGCCTCGTGGGGCCGCTCTACGCATTCCTCCTGGACCCTGACCCGGTGCTCGCGGCGCGCGCCGCGACGGCCTTCGGACGCACCGCCGCGCGTCTCTTCGACCAGCGACCCGAGGACGCCCGCCAGCTCATGCGTCAGCTCATGTGGCGGCTCAACGAGGAGTCGGGCAACATCGCCTGGGGCATCCCCGAAACGTTCGGGGAGATTCTGGCCGCACAGCCCGACCTGGCCAGGGAATTCCACCGCGTGCTGGCCTCCTATCTCATAGAGAGCGATCGCAAGACCGGCGACACCTACATCGACCACGCCCCCCTGCGCCGGGGCGTCTACGCCGGGCTGGCCATCCTGGCCAAGGCGCGCCCGGAACTGGCCATGGCCGGGCTGGAGGGCCTGCTGCGGGGCCTGGCCGAGGAGGACGCCCCGAGCCGGGCCTGGGCCGCCCTGGCCCTGGGACGCCTGCTCCCGGATGCCGGACAAGACGCCCCACGCATCACCCAGGCCCTGGATTCCGCCGCGAGGGACGCCGCAAGCGTCTCCCTGGTTTGGGGCGGAACTCTCCGGGAAACCACGGTGGGGCAAGTTGCGCGGGAATGCCTGAAAAATCCTTGACCACATTCTCCGAATGATTATTAGAAAAGGGTCGACCAACGAAAACCACCTCCTGAAGGAGAATCAGATGGGCCAGCTCAAGGAATTCAAGGAATACGACGTGGACTGGGAAATGACCCCCGAAGCGGCCGTGACCCTCTACCTGGAGTGGGGCAACAACTGCTGGCTGAACGACTTCAAGCCCGTGCGCCACCGCAGCGACTCCACCACGTATTTCGTGGTCAACACCTGGGAACCCGAGCCCACGCTCTCGCTCATCCGCAGGACGTGCGACGAGGCGCGGGAGCTGGCAGTGCTCTCCCTTCCCGATGAGCTCAAGAAGGGCTTCATGGACGAGGTGGGTTTCAACAAGGGGGTTTACGCCCCCACGCCGGAGATCAAGGATTGGCTCAGGGCTCAGATGAGCAATTGAGACACGCATGCTACGTGCCCAGGGCCGGTGATCCGGCCTTGGGCGCGCCGTAAGCCCTGGGGGCGTAGGCGCGGCCCGGAAGGCCCTTCTGAGCGCGGGAGACCACCGATAATCCCCTCCGAGGGGGCATAATACAGCCTTGGGCCGACTCTGTCGGCCTTTTTCGTTGCTGACGCCGCCCGCGGGATGTTATGGAATCACAACGGTCCCGCCGTATACCAGGACCGCATCGCTCCGGAGGTGCTGGATGGGCGGCAGTGGGATTCTCATCGTCGAGGACGAGCGCATCATCGCCCTCGACCTCTCCAACAAAGTGAAACGCCTGGGATATACGCTGCTGGGAGTGGCCCACTCGGGTCCCGATGCAGTGCGCATGGCGGAGGAACTGGCCCCGGACCTCGTGCTCATGGACATCATGCTCGATGGCAGCTTCGACGGCATCGAGGCGGCACGGCGCATCCGCCTGGGGCGACAGGTGCCCGTGGTCTTCGTCTCGGCCTGCAACGACCAGCCCACCCTGGAACGCGCCCGGGCCATCAACTGCCGCCGGTTCGTCTCCAAACCGGTGGACCCTGCCGACCTCGACGCCAAAATCCGCGAGTCTCTCGCGGAGTGCGCCCTGGCCTCAACGGAGAAATAACGCCGCTCGATACGCCGTACGCCCATGGTCCTCATCGTACTTTCCGACATCCACGCCAACCTCGAAGCCCTGGAAGCCGTGCTGGAGGACGCCGGGAGGCTGGCCCCGCCAGACTCCCCGGTGATCTGCCTGGGCGATCTGGTGGGCTACGGGGCCGATCCCGACGCCGTGGTCTCCCTGGTGCGCGCCCGGCAGGCCCTGGCCGTGCGGGGCAACCACGAAATGGGCGTGGCCGACCCCAAAACCCGTCGGCGCTTCAACCCCCTCGCCTGGGACGCCGTGCGCTGGGCCGGGGCGCGCCTTTCCCCGGACAATCTCCGTTGGGTTGCCTCCCTGCCGATCCATCTGAGCCTGGAGGGCTGCCGCTTCGTGCACGGCCTGCCCCCCGACGAGGTGGACACCTATCTCTTCCAGGCCTCCTCAGCCCACGTGGGCGAGGTGATGGCCCAACTGCCCGAAACCGTCTGTTTCATCGGCCATACCCATCAGCTGCGCCTGGTGAGCCTGGCCCCGGACGGCCTGCGCAACCAGCGCATCGCGCAGGGTTCCTATCCGCTCGATCCCTCCTGGCGTCATCTGGTCAACGCCGGGTCCGTGGGACAGCCCCGCGACGGCGATCCCCGCGCCAAATACTGCCTCTTCGACACCGAAGCGAGCACCCTCACCGTGCACAGCGTGGAGTACGACGCCGCCCGCGCGGCCCGCAAAATCCTCGATTCCGGCCAGCCACGGGCATTCGCCCTGTTCCTGGCCGACCCGGACTGAACCGTGCGCCGCATCGGGCGCTACCGCATCCGCGGGCTGCTCGGCCGGGGCGGCATGGGCGCGGTCTACAAGGTGGAGGAGCCCGTCACGGGGCGCATCCATGCCCTGAAACTCCTTGCGCCCAGGCCCTTCCTCGAAAGCCTCTGGGGACGCCGCGAGATCGAACGCCGCTTCGTGGCCGAAGCCGTGGCCCTGGCCGGGCTCGACCACCCCAACATCGCCGCCGTGCGTGGTTTCGGACGCAGCAAGGGCAGGCCCTACTTCCTCATGGACTACTTCTGCCGAGACCTGGGCCAGGTCCTCGGAGAGTCCGACCGCGTGGAAGAGCCCACCCGCGCCCTCCCGCTGCCCCGCGCCACCGGCTACGCCCTCCAGACCCTCGAAGGACTGGCCCGGCTCCACCACGCCGGGCTCGTGCACCGCGACATCAAGCCCTTCAACCTGCTCATCTCCGGCGAGGATCAGGTCAAGATCACCGACTTCGGCCTCTCGCGCACGCGCGGCGCGCCCTTCAGCGCCCTGCCCGGTCTCAAGGTGGGGTCCCCCTACTACGCAGCGCCGGAACAGGAGGATGATCCGGATTCCGCCGGTCCCCGCGCCGACCTCTACTCACTGGGCGTCACCCTGCACCGCATGCTCACGGGCCTGCTCCCGGACAGCCAGGGGCCGAAGCCCTCCGAATTCTCGCCCGACCTGGACCACGCCTGGGACGACTTCTTCCTGCGCATCCTCGCGCCCGACCCGGCCGAACGGCACCGCGACGCCGCAGCCGCAGCCGCAGAACTGCGCGTGCTCGTCCAGGCCTGGCGGCGCAGGCTGGAACGCGCCTGCCGCATGGCCGCACACGCTGTTCCGCCTCCGCGCCACGCACCCGGCGCGACCGCGCCGCAAACGCGCGCTCCCCTCAGGATTTCGGGCCGCCACGCCCGGGAACTTCTTGGCCTTGACCATCTCTGGCGGCCAGAACCCGCCCCCGTCCCGCAACTGGAGCGCCAAGGCGGCGTGGTCCACGACGCCGCCACCGGCCTGGACTGGCAGACCGGCGGCAGCCCCTACGCCCAGGACTGGCACGAAGCCCATGCCTACGCCCGGCATCTGCACCAGACCAGCTACGCCGGACGCGACGGCTGGCGACTGCCCACCGCCCAGGAACTGGCCTCCCTGCTCACGCCGCCCGCCCGCTTCGCCGAACACTGCGAAACGCCCCCCTTCGACCCGGCCCAGCGCCTGCTCTGGAGCGCGGACCGACGCACCTTCACGCAGGCTTGGTTCGCCGACTTGGAACTGGGCGCGCTCTCCTGGGCCGACACCACCTGCCCCCGACACGTGCGCGCCGTTCGCATGGCGCAGAGCCGGTAGGCGGGCAGGGGGTCTCCGTGAGACGCACGGTGCGTCGGGACGTCGGGACGTCGGGAGGTGAAGGGTTCGTGGGGGGTAAGTCGGTCGGAGGAAGAGCCTCCGGCGGCCAAAGGGCTACGCCCTTTGGAATCCCAAGTTGCTTCGCGGGTTTCACCGGGCAGGCCTGTGTGAGAGGGGGCGGACAGACCCCGGACGCCCGGCCCTGCCGCCCCTCCCGCCGACGCGAAGCAATCGCCGGGGTCCGGGGCGGAGCCCTGGTGGGTGAGACCAGGGAGAGCGGCGTCCTCTTTGGCGGGTCTTAGGGCAGCGCCCTCTCTGGTGTGCCGGGGTGAAGCCCTGGCCGCTGGAGGCTTCTTGCCCTCGGCCAAGTCGTCCCCTCCGTTTTATTCTTTCGTCTGCTGGCCCACTCGCCGTCTAGACGATGCGGGCGTTGCCCAGCACGTAGACCAGTCTTTTGAACAGTGCGGGGTCGAAGGCGCCGACCATGTCATCCTGCATGATAGCCAGGGCTTTGTAGGGGGTGAGGGCTTTGGCGTAGGGGCGTTCGGAGGTGAGGGCGTCGTAGACGTCGCAGAGGGCCAGGACCCGGGCGTAGATGGGGATGGATTCGCCCGCGATGCCGCCGGGGTAGCCGCCGCCGTCGAAGCGTTCGTGGTGGAAGAGGATGGCGTTGGTGGCCACGTGGCTGATGGGCATGGCGGCGCAGATGCCCAGGGCGCGCACGGGGTGTGTCTTCATGAGTTCCCATTCGGCCTGATTGAGCGGGCCGTGCTTGTTGATCACTTCGTCGGGGATTTGGGTCTTGCCGATGTCGTGGAGTGCCGCGCCGAGTCCGGCTTCGAAGAGGACGTTCTGTTCCATGCCGGGCAGGGACTGGAGCAGGGCGATGGTGAGCACCATGGTGTTCAGCGAGTGGCTGTAGGTGTGGTATTTGTGGGAGAGGAATTCCGAGAGGCTGCGCAGGGATTCTTCTTTGGAGAGCAGGGCGATGCCTCGTTTCACGAGGGTCTGCATGGCGGCGTAGGTTTTTTCGTCGAGGCCCCTGGGGAGTTTGCTCTGGAAGCTCTGTTTGAGCATCCCGGCGGAGATCTGGTAGAAAAGTTTGGAGCGTTCTTCCAGGGGCAGGTTCTCGTTGAGGAGCATGTTGCCCAGGTTCTTGGCCAGGTAGGATTCGTAGCTGAAGCGCTGGTCCACGCGTATGAAGAATTCGGTGACTTCCAGGAGTTCCTTGAGCTTGGGCTCCACGGTGAAGCGTTCGCCCGCTTTGGCGTAGAGCACGAACCAGTCGCCGCGTTTGAGGTAGAGGTCGAAGGGGCCGGCTGTGCCCGGCAGGATGGTCCTGGGGTGGATTGGGAAGTAGTCTTCCTTGCGCTGGGAGACCTTGCCTGCTTGTGCGGTCGTCTGTTGGGGCGGGTGGTGGACGGTCACGGCTTTCCTGGCCGGTGGGCCGGGTTGACGGGGCAGGCCTGTCCTTCGGCGGGGGGGAGGTCCGGTTCCAGGGGGCGTCCGGTGAGCCGGCTCCAGAGGAAGGCTTCGGGGTCGAATCCGGCCAGTCGGTCCAGTTCGATTTCGGCGCGGGCGGCCATCATGTGTCCGCCGGCGCAGCCGTAGTCTCCGAACCAGGTCCGGGCTTTGGCCCCGATGTCGCGGCGCAGGCCGTCGGAGCGCATCACCACCACCAGGCGCGAGGCGTAGGCCCCGGCGATGGCGATCCAGGAGAGGCCGTGCACGCGCAGGAAGAAGTCGGCCAGCACCACGAGCACGTCGGGGTTTTCCACGGGGCCCACATAGGCGTGGAGCCCGTCCTTGCCCACGGGGCGCATGCGCTCGAAGGCTCGCGAGAAGTAGGCCAGCCAGCTCCGGTGGAACTCGGCATGGACGATGCGGCGCAGGAGGAGCTTGTCGGAGAATTTGGAGAGCCAGCTGAAGGCTTTCACGTCCACGTCGGAGAAGGCGCGCTCGAAGGAGCCGGTGTCGGTCTTGATGCCGTAGAGCAGGGCGGTGGCCAGGAGTTTGCCGGGTTTCACGCCCAGGTTGTAGAGGTATTCGGTGAGCAGGCTGGAGCAGGCCCCGTAGCCGGTGGGGATTTCCACGTAACGGGCGCGGGGCGGGCGCGCGGGGTCCACGGGGTGGTGGTCCAGGAGGATGTCCAGGTCCACGGGGGGGAAGTCGGTGCTGTGGTGGGGCTGGGAGTCCACCATGGCGAAGCGCTGGTAGCGGGCGATGGTGTCCGGCGCGAGGCGGATCAGGGGGATGCGCAGGGTGCGCACCATGGCCAGGTTGTCCGGGCGGGAGATCTCGTTGGTGTGTCCGATGTCGGCCTGTCCGCCGTGGCGCGCGATGATCTTGCGCAGGGCCATGGCGCAGCCCAGGGCGTCGGGGTCGGCGCTGATGAGGATCAGCCAGCGTTCGCCGGGATGGATGAGGCTCGTGAGGGCGGCGAGCTTTTCGCCGAGCACCCGGAAAAAGGCCATGTTCTCCTCGCTACTTGAGGCGCAGGGGCAACCCGGCAACCACCAGAAGGGCTTCCTGGGCCAGGGCCGCAAGGGCCTGGTTGAGCGCGCCCTGTTCCCTGGCGAAACGCCTGGCCAGGGAGGAGGGCGCGATGGGCCCCAGGCCCACCTCGCAACTCACGAGCGCGCAGAGCGGGGCGTCGGGGGCGCGGTAGCCTTCCAGGGCCTCCAGGAGTTCCCCCGTGCGGATGCGCCCGTCCTCCATGCAGGTGAAGAGCCAGAAGTCCAGGCTGTCCACCAGCACTTTGCGTCCCCCGGTGCGTTGGGCCTCCAGCGCGGAGGGCAACTCCGCCCCGGGTTCGGTCACGGGGAAGGCCGGGTCGCGCTCCAGGCGGTGAGCCAGGATCTGGCGGCGGAAGGCCTCGTCGCGGGCCAGGCCCATTGCCAGCACGGTTCCTGGGCCGGGGGCCTCCCGGAACCTTTCGTAGGCCAGGCCGGATTTGCCCGATTTCTCGCCGCCCAGCACCAAGAGGATCATCCGCGCGGCCTCCGCTCCGCATCCAGAGCGTAGAACGTTTCGAGGCTCGCGCGCAAGTCCTCCTCGGTGAAAACCTCGAAGAGAATCGTCGTGTTGGGATCAAGCAGGTCCAGGATTTCCCCGAGAAGGGCGCGCTGCTCCGGGGTGAGCAGTTGCAGGCCCAGATGGCGGTGACGCCCTGCCTCGGGGCCGGGCGCGTAGCAGTGCAGCAGCTCCACTCGGCGGGCCAGCCCCGGGCGCTGGAGCAGGTGGTGCTGCCCGAAGGCCATGAGGTGCCCGTTGTCCAGGCACAGGGAGAGGTCCAGGGCCTCGATGACGGGCCAGTGCGCCTCCAGGCCGTCGGAGGGGATGTTCTCCACCAGGAGCCGCCAGCCCGGGGAGGCCTTGCGCCAGCGGGCGGCGAAGTCTTCCAGGAGCGCCGGATCGCCCGGCGGGTGGAGCACCCCGGCCCAGGGGGCCAGGGGCGCGGCCAGGTCCATGAGGCGCGCGCAGAGATCCCAGCAGGGTCCGGGGCCTTGTTCCCAGGGGAGGTCCGTGGGCAGGTGGACATGGGTTTCCAGACCCCGCACATGGAACTCCGAGGGGGCGTAGGCCAGGCTGGGGGCGTGCTGGTAGAAGAGCAGGGCGGCCTGGTGGATGGGCAGGTCCCAGGCGGCGATACGCTCCAGGTTGCGGCGCAGCGTGGTGGGGGCCAGCCAGCTGGTGGCCGCCAGGGGGCGCTGGGAGGGGGTCATGTGCTTTCCTTCACTTGCCTTTCCAGGGAGTGCCTGCTAGAGCTTCCACGTTCGCTGCATGGCAGATTGGCGACCGTTTCGCGTCCATTCCGAGTCAGTCTTTTCGGAGGTCTGAACGTGACCCGCATCAGAAACGCTTTCCAGCACGTCTTCAATCCCTTGCACGTCTACTGCCGCCTCAAGGACTTCGGCGTCTCCGCCCCCGTGGCCCACAAGATGTGCCGGGCCTACGAACGCTTCTTCCGACTGCTGCCCTAGCCAAGCCGATTCCGGCCGTCCCGTCCGGGACCGGCCGGAGACTTACCCCCGACTCTTCGCGCCCGGCCGTCGCGCCGGTATTTTTCTTGACTCTCTACCCTGGATTCGACGCCAGGGGCAGCCTTGAGCCCGTGGCGCGAGATGGCGCGGGGGCCGCTCTCGCGGCGGCCCGGAGCCGGTGGGGCCTTTGCCGGGAGGGGGCCAATCCGGCGTAACCCAAGGTCAAGACGCCTTAGGACCCGGCCGCGCCTCCTCATGGGGCGTTCCCAGGGCCGCACGATCCCGAGGCCCGGCAACCCGGCAGACGGATTGGCAACATGGCAGGAAGCCGTCCGGGTGTCCAGGCGTGGCCTCGCCGCGCCCAGTTTACCGGCTCCATTCCGGATAGGGCTCCGAGCACGCCAAAGAAGACGGCCCCCCCGCGCGGCGCGCGGGGGGGCCGGTTCGCGTTCAGGCCGCAGTCCCTACTGGGTCAGCTTCTTGTTGCCGTCCCACACCTTGCCGGACTTGGGCAGCGGGGTCAGGTAGGTGGTCCAGACGTACTTCTTGAGGTTCTCGGGGTCCATCTGCATTTCGCGGCTCCACTCCAGGATGGGGGGCACGAGCTTGCGGATGTCGCCTTCCAGGTTCTTGCCGATGCCGTAGTTGGTGGCCTGCATGGCCAGCAGGGCGGCGCCGGCGCTGTACTCCTGGGAGCGGGCCAGGGTGTCCATGGTCTTCACGGGGTTGTGGAAGCCCACGGAGTTTTCGGCGGAGACGTAGTCCCACATCCACTGGCCGTGGCGCACGTTCTCGCGGGCCTGGAGCATGAGGGCGTCGTAGTCGGGGTTCTTCTCGCCCTTCCAGGCGTCGGCCAGGCGAACGGCCTCGTGGGCGCGCACGGAGAGGTCCTGGGCCTTGAGGAGCTGGTCGTAGACCTTGCGCTGGGTGAAGAGCACGCGCTCCTTGAGGTATTCGGGGGTCTTGTCCTGGTGGCACTGCTTGCAGGTGCCCTCGATGTTCAGAAGCGGCGAGGTCCACTGGTGGTTCGAGGTCTTTTTCTTGTCCGGGTCCACGGAGCGGGTGTAGGCCATGTGGCAGTCGGCGCAGGCCACACCGGCGGCGCCGTGGGGGCCGTTGATGAAGTGCTCGAACTCGGGGTGCTGGGCCTTGAGCATGGGGGTCTTGGAGACGGGGTGGACCCAGTCGGCGAACCAGCCTTCCATGGTCTTCATCTCCACGACGCCGTGGTCCTTGTAGTACTGGTAGATGCTTTCAGGGTCCACGCCGCCGAAGGGCTTGTCGGGGGTGGCGCCGTTGGTCCAGGGGAACACGGGCTTGGCGGCGGGGCCGTACTTGGGGGCCTGGAAGTAGTATTCCACGTGGCACTGGGCGCAGACCAGGGAACGCATGTCGTTGCGCGAGGCCTTGGCCAGGTCGAAGCCGACCTTCTGGAGGGCTTCCTTGAGGGGCACGGAGTCGATGCGCAGCTTCATGTCGGCGGGGTCGTGACAATAAGAGCAGCCGATACTGTTGTCCTTCTCGTCCTGCTTGGTGCGGAAGTCGTGGAATTCCATGGACCACACCTTGTCGCCGTATTCGCGGTGCCAGGTGGACATCTTTGTGGTCTTGCAGTTCCAGCAGGTGGCGGGCAGGCCCGCCTTGTCGGAGTAGCGGTTGAGACGGTCGGTGTCGAGGATGTCCTGGATGGCGTAGGTGTGGCCGCGGGCCTTCTTGTATTCGAAGCTGAAGGGGTAGCCCAGCCAGAGGTTCTTCAGGTAGGGCTGCGCGGCCTTGGGGTTGCCCTTCGGCGGCGGGTTGACGTTGTCGTTCTTGTTCCAGGGCACGGGGCCGCCGTAGTCGGTCATCTGCTGGAGGTTGTCCAGGTTGTTGCGCTGGTAGGTGAGCCACTGGGCGGGGAACTGTTTCTCGAAGGCCTTGTTGCTGGTTTCGTCGCTTTTGAGGCCTGTTTTGTAGACGGGGGCCACGGGGCCTTCGGTCTGCTGGCCGCAGGCGGCCAGGAACATGCAGAGGCCCACGGCCGCGAGCAGGGTGAAGAAGAGTTTGTTCCTAGCCATCGGCGACCTTCCTTGTGGAGATGGGGGTGCGGGACTTGTGCGGGACGCTGCGGTGGCAGTCCACGCAGTAGGGCTTGGCGTCCATGGCCACGGTCTGGATGGTGGGGGCGTGGCAGCGCACGCAGTTGGCCTGGATCACGTCCTTGTGCATCTTGCTGGCGTGGATCACGTCCGGGATGTTCTTGCTCACCGTGGCCCAGACGTCCGCGGAACCGGCCTGCGCCTTGAAGGGGATCTTGGCGGCGAGGTTCTGGGGGGCGTGGCAGTCGTTGCAGGCCAGCTTGGCGTGGCCGGACTTGCCGAAGGTCCAGAAGGAGGTGTCCATGGTGTGGCAACTGGCGCAGAACGCGGCCTGGTCGGTGGCCTGCATGCTCCAGGCCCCTGCCGCTCCCGCCACGAGGAGCACGGCCAGGACCGAGGCCACGGCGAACCAGTTGGTGGGAGACGTTCGATTCGGCGGCGCATTGCTCATGGGCATCCCTCCTGCGTTCATATCCCGGACGACCGGGAGTTGGTGGCTAGTGAATGCCTAATTTAGCAGAAAGCGCGAGGAAAAATGTGATCCAGATCAAAAAAAAGCCGGAAGGCGCGCCGTGCGATGGCGAAGCGAATCAGCGTTCAGGGGGCTTCTGGGCGGCATCGCGGCGTTGCTGCTCGCGCCTTTCCATCTGGGCCTTCTGGTATTCGGCGTTCAGGCCGACGTAAGCGTCGTAAGCCTTCTGCTTGGCCTGGTGGAACACCGCGGCCCGTTCGGGCGAGCCCTGGGCCATGGCTTCCTGCTCCGCCGTATCGTAGCGGTGGTAGCTGTCGCGCTGGAATTCCACCTTGGCGCGCAACTCCTCCAGTTGCGCGCTGGTGAGCCTGCCTTGCGCGGACGCGGGCGCAAGGCAGGCCCCGGTCAGCGCCAGGGCGGTCAGTATGCAACACAAAAACTTGGTCATGGTTCCTCCATGTCGCGCGGCAAGGCCGAGTGAATGGTTTCTGCACAATACCCACCAGAGGGGGGCGTGGCAATACTGAGGGACGAAAAGGAGGGTATCGCTCATGTTTTCTGGCGGAAAGCAAAGCTTGTGCCTGGGAGATCCCCGCGCCCGGCCTGCCCTGTCGGTTGAGTCGTCCCACAACGGTTTGCGGTTTCACGGCATTTCGTGAATACCCTTGGCACAACGCCGAGAAAAGCGGTTGGCCCGGCGGCGGGTTTTCTGTTACCTCCGGGCCATCACAACGAAGCGAGGCGACCATGCGCAGCAAAGCATATCTCCTGGCGGCGACCCTTGCCGCGATCCTCCTGTCCAGCGCCCCCGCCCTGGCGGACAAGCACGAATACACCACCATGCCTCCGGAACAGATCGAGAAGATCATCCGCCTGGAGCGTCAGGCGTACGCCAGCGTGATGAAAAAGCTGCGCGAACTGGAGAACGGCCCCATGGACAAGGCCTCGTCCGAGTACAAGGCCAAGCACGAGGCCCTGTTGAACGAGGCCGTGGAGCGCAAGGTGGAGCTCGATTCCATGCGCGAGGCCCTGGCCGAGCAGCAGCGGGCCTACGGCAGCGGCAACTAGAGTCGCGAGGTGGGAAGGCAAACGCTGTTTTTCCACGCCAAAACGAATGGTCCTGGCTGTCCGCAGTGACGAACCGCATGGGCGGTTCGTGAGGGCGCGGCATTCGTCCGCATAGGGGCCGGGGGATCGCCCCGGCCCTTTTATTCCCCCGGGCGGTCGGCGTTTACTGCCGGACGCCCTCGTCGTTCCGTGCGGCGGCTCACTTCCGGGGCCGGTCCGTCATATCCTCCCCTGGCTAGTTGATCACGCGAAGCGTCCGCTCCATGAGGCTGCGGCGCGCTTGGCCCGTGGCGCGGGCGGGCTCCGGGCGCGGGTCGCCGGGAGGTGCCCTTCCGTGTGGCTGCGCGGCGCTTCTCAAGGGCGCGAGCCGTTTCGCGGAGACTCAAGAGGACGGCGGATCGCCGGACGCGCGGGTCGGCCGGGAGGGATCGGGCGGGGGGATGGACGCTGGCTCAGGCCGGGCGCATGAGGGTGCGGCCGCGGATCTCCTCGGGGTCCACCGAGGCGAAGAGGCGCGACATGGCCTGGAAGCAGTGGGTCATGTCGCGGTAGAGGCTCAGCTGGTCGAAGAGGGCGCGCTTGATCTCCGTGATGGCCATCGGACCTGCGCGCACCTGGCGCACGGCCCGCACCACGGGGTCGGGGTGGTCGCAGAGCACGATGATCGCCTCGTGGCGCGCCGGGACGGTTTCCAGGAAGGCTCTGCGTTTTTCCTCGGGCTCGGCGAAGAGGTTGAAGGCCACTTCCAGACCGCCGAAACCTTCGATGTCCAGCACGAGCACGGGTATGGCGTCCTCCACGTACACCCCGCAGGCCAGGGGGGCCGAGGTGAAGGCCCGGACCTCTTCTTCGGTGAGGTCGGCGTAGAAGAAGAACACCTCGAAGGTCCCGCCGGCCAGCACCGGGGCGGGGCCTTCCACCTCCGGGCGGATGCCCAGGGACTGCCCCACGCGCAGGCTGAGCGCGCTCACAAGACCCTCCGCGCGCAGGCGGACAAGGCGATTCCGCGCCAAACGGCCCGCCCGGGGACGCCGCGCCGCGCGCCGTCCCGCTTCTGGACCAGGGGCCGCCGCGCCGGAGTGCACGAGGTCGCGCCGGGCTGGGCGTCGCGCTCCCCGGCCCCGCTGCCGGGAGCGCGCACGCGAGAAGGCCGCCCCCCGCCAGGGGGGGCGGCCTTGGAAAGGCCCGCGCCGGGCAGTCTAGTTGCCGCCCTTGGCGCGCTTGTCATAGAGCTGGCGGACCTTGGCCAGATTTTCTTCGTAGGAGTCGCCCTTCACCTTGAAGAGGGCGAAGCCGTAGACGATGTCGTAGGGCAGGGAGTTGTTCGCCTTGTCCTGGTAGATGGCCGTCATGGCGGCCTTGATGTCGTGGGGCATGTAGGGGAAGTTCGAGGCGATGCATTCGACCACGCGCTTCTCGGCGTCCTTCATGTCCATCTGCTTGGGGTCGGCGCCGTAGATCGTGTTGGTGCACAGGAAGCGGATGGAGGTGACCATGCCCTCGATGAAGTGGTTGCGTTCGCGGTCGGTCATGGCGGTCCAGCGCGCGCCGAAGTCCGTGACCTTGAGGTTCGCCCCGGCGGCCTTGGCCGAGGGAGCGCCGTCCAGGGGGGCGGGGGTCTTGTCCTTTTTCTGGGCGAGGGCCGGAACGGCCAGGGCGAGGGCAAGGATCAGGGTGAGCGCGGTGAGCGCGGCTTTGCGGGCCATCGTGTGGACTCCTTCTCTGGTGTTGCCCCGTCGGGGCCTGTGAGGGTGTAGCCGCCTGGGGGAAAAAAGCAAGCCCCGGCGGGGTCGCGTCGGGCTCACCCCTGGCGCACGCGCGGCAGGCGCTTGTCGCCCACGCGCACGGTAACCTTCTCCTTGTCCAGGAATTCGAGCAGCGGAATGGCGAACTTGCGCGTGAGCCCCGTGAGTTCCCGGAAGTCCTGGGGGCCAAGATCGGCGTGGGTGGCGAAGTACTCGGCCACCTTGGCCTTGAGGCCGTCCAGGGCGCTCACGGCGAAGTAGAGGTCCTCGTTGATGCGGCGCACGAGGTTCTGCTCGCTCAGGAGCTTGTAGACGGGCAGGGCCTCCTTGGCCGACGCGCCCAGGGTCTCCAGCACGTCCTTGTAGTTGGGCGGGGTGATGCCTCCGGCCTCGTAGAGGGCCAGCAGGCGCTCGCGCAGATCGGCCTGGCCCGCGCCCAGGCTCACGGAGTGGCCGGGCAGGCGCAGGGACTCCTGGTCCTGGCTGAGCTTGCCCGCCTTGAGCAGGCGCTCCACCAGGAAGTGCACCAGCTTGGGGGGCAGCTCGCGCCCCCAGGCCGAAGCCAGCTCGCCGCGCGAGACGCCCTGCTTGAGGGGCTCGCGGCGGTGGTAGGCGGCCACGTGCTCCAGAAGCCCGGCGGCCAAAGACTCCAGCACCTCGCCGGAGAGCCACATGCGGGCCTCGCGGTCGTAGAGGCAGGCCTGGCCCTTGCCGGAGAAGGCCTGGAGCACGCGCTCCAACTCGCGGCTCTCCAGGCCGGTGAGGGTCATGAGCGCTGGGAAGCTCGCGCCTTCGCGGCCGCGCAGCTTCAGGTGAAGCCGCGTGAGTTCCTCGGCGGAGGCCTCGGGCAGGGCGGCAAGGTCGGCCAGTTCGGGGCCGTTTCGCTTGATGCGCCCGCCCAGGGGCGAGAGGATGGTGGCGCCCGCCACGGTGCGCAGCGGAGAGAACGAGCGCATGACGCAGCGGTCGCCGCTCACGCCCGCCAGGGGCGACTCGAAGCGCGCCTGGCACAGGGCGGTCTGTCCGGGCTCGAGCTTGTCGCGGTCCAGGAAATAGAGGCGGGCCATCACCTCGCGCGTGCCGTGGTGGAAGTGCACCTCGCCCCTGTGCTTGAGCGCCCTGGGAGACGAGGCCAGGCAGGTGACCTCCAGGTTCCAGGCCAGGGAGGGGAAGAGTGTGCCAGGGTGGGCCAGCACCTCGCCGCGTTCCACGTCGTCCACCTCCAGGCCCATGACGTTCACGGCGGTGCGTTGTCCGGCCTGGCCCTCCTCGGCGGGCAGGCCGTGCACCTGGAGCGAGCGCACCTTGGTGGGGCGCATGGAGGGGTAAAGCAGCACGTCGTCGCCGGTCCTGAGCCTGCCGGAGATGAGCGTGCCCGTGACCACCGTGCCGTGGCCCTTCATGGTGAACACGCGGTCGATGGGCAGGCGGGCCAGGTCGGAGCGGCGCTTGCCGGGGAACTCGGCGGCCAGGCGTGCGAGCTCTGCGCGCAGTTCGTCCAGGCCCTGCCCGGTGTGGGCAGACACGGGCACCATGGGGGCCTCGGCCAGGAAGCTGCCGGCGAGGAAGGCGCGCACGTCCTCGGTGACGAGGCCCAGCCAGTCCTCGTCCACCATGTCCACCTTGGTGAGGGCCACCACGCCGTGGCGGATGCCCAGGAGCGTGCAGATTTCCAGGTGCTCGCGGGTCTGGGGCATGACGCCCTCGTCGGCGGCGATCACCAGCACCACGAAGTCGATGCCCGCTGCCCCGGCCACCATGTTTTTGACGAAGCGCTCGTGGCCGGGCACGTCCACCACGCCCAGGCGCACCCCGGGCAGCTCCAGGAAGGCGAAGCCCAGCTCGATGGTGATGCCGCGCTTCTTCTCTTCGGCCAGGCGGTCGCAGTCCGTGCCCGTGAGGGCTTTGACCAGGGTGGTCTTGCCGTGGTCGATGTGCCCGGCGGTTCCGAGGATCAGGGCCATGGGAGCGCTCCCGAGGCGCGACGGCCGGAGGCCGGGGGGGCGAAGGTCATCTGTCCGCGTCCAGGAGGGGGTGGAAGACGTAGCCCTCTCGGATTTCGTTTCCGGCCACGTCGCAGCCGCGCAGTTCCACCACCGGCAGGTCCGGCCGGGAGCAATCGCGCAGGCTCTTCATGGCGGGGTCGTTCTTGTCCAGGACAACGATTCCGGAGATTTTACGCATCTCTTCCTTGGTAAGGTGCTTGGAGAGGCTCGCAATCATGTGATCTATTCCGCCCACGATGTTCTTGCTTGCCCACGGCGCGTAGACCAGAAGGTCCCAGAGCCCGGCGGATTCCGCGCGCAACAGCAGGGCGACCATGTCGTAGTGTCTTTCCTTGGGAATCTCCGAGACGACCTTGCCGATTTTTTGGGCGAAGAGGTTCATAGCACCTCCATGAGGGTCTTGATGGCCGCCACGCGTTCCGTGGCATCCGACCGGTTGATGCTCCCGACGATCCTGTAGCGAGTATCCGGGCTCCAGTTTTTGGCCAGGGACCATTCGCGCATATACGCGTCCCGGACGGATTCTTCCTTTCCAGAGAGATGGAGCAGCACGTCAAGATCGTAGTCCGGAAGCTCTTGTACTGGTCGAACTCCTTGTTCGAGTCCGGGTAGCCTTTCCATTTCAGGGTCATGCAGATGCGGTGCTTGAGCGTCAGTTCCAGGGCGTAGCCGCAGATGTAGGCAGCGCCCGAGTAACGCCCGCCGTCCAAAAGCACCTGGGCGTCTTTCATGCGGGCCTTGGCGATCCTGAGGAGTTCTCTGGCTTCGATCATACAGCATACCCCGCCGGGGTTCAACTCGCCAGGAACGCCTTGTAGGCCAGCATGGTGGCGTGCAGGTCGGCCTTGGAACACAGCTCGAAGGGGCTGTGCATGGAGAGCACGGGCGGGCCGAAGTCGATGATGTCCATGCAGTAGGCGGCCAGGAACTTGGCCACCGTGCCGCCGCCGCCCAGGTCCACCTTGCCCAGTTCGGCCATCTGCCAGGGCACGCCGGCCGCGTCCATGACGCCCCGGATCCAGGCCACGTACTCGGGGTGGGCGTCGGATGCCCCCACCTTGCCGCGATGGCCCGTGAACTTGTTGAACGTGGGGCCGTGGCCCAGCAGGCAGGCGTTGAGTTTTTCGTGCACCTCCTGGTAGTCCGGGTCCAGGGCGGCGTTCACGTCGGCGGACACGGCCTTGCCGGCCTCCATCACGCGCGAGAGGCGCGCGCCCGGCTCCCAGGCGGCGATGAGGTCTTCCAGGGCGTACTCGAAGAACATGGAGCCCGCGCTGGTGGAGCCCTCGGAGCCGATCTCCTCCTTGTCCCAGAAGAGCACGATCTGGGCGTGCTCCGGGGCCTCGGCCGCCAGCAGCGCCTCCAGGCCCGCGAACACGCAGAGGCGGTCGTCGTGGCCGAAGCCGCCGATGAGCGAGCCGTCCAGGCCCACGAAACGCGCCGGACCGGCGGGCACGGCCTGGAGTTCGGCCGAGTAGAGGTCGCTCTCGGTGATGGCGTAGCGTTCGTGGAGCAGGGCCAGCACCTTCTTCTTCACCGAGGCCTTGGCCCCGTTCTCCTTGGCGTCGTCGTCCTTGGGCGCGGGGGCGTGGCCCATGATGATGTTCAGCTTCTCGGCCTCGAAGGCGTCGGAGACCTTCTGCTCCACCTGCTTGTAGGCCAGGTGCGGCAGGAGGTCGGGGATGGTGAACACCGGGTCCTCGGGGTTCTCGCCGATGGTCACCTCCACCACGCTGCCGTCGGTCTTGGCCACCACGCCGTGCAGGGCCAGGGGGCGGGCCAGCCACTGGTATTTGCGGATGCCGCCGTAGTAATGGGTCTTGGCCTGGGAGACGTTGCAGTCCTCGTAGAGGGGGTGCTGCTTGAGGTCCAGGCGGGGGGTGTCGGCGTGGGCGCCCAGCAGGCGGAAGCCCTCGGAGAGGGGGCGGCGGCCCTTGCGGGCGATGAAGGCCGTCTTGCCGTGGGAGACCTTGAAGCAGGCCTCGCCGGAGAAGCTGCCGTCCGGGCTTTCGATGAACCCGGCCTCCAGGAGGCGGCGGCGCACGTAGGCGATGGTCTCGCGTTCGGTCTTGCACTCGGTGAGGAAGCGCACGTAGCGCCCGGCCAGGGCGTCCATGGCGGCGCGGTCGGACTCGGAGGAATAGACCTCCCAGCAGTTCTTGGATTCGTGCTCCAGGGGATTCATGACGGCTCCTTAAAGAGATGCTTGCACGGCGGCCAGGGCCAGGGCGCGGGCCGCCAGGTCGAATTCGTCGGGGCGCAGGGTGCGCGGGTCCATGCAAAAGGCGCCGTCCTCCACGCGGCCCGTCAGGGGCGGGTCGGTGTCGAGGAGCGCGGCGCGCAGGGTGTCCGGGGCGAGGCCCGGGTTCTTGGGAGATAAGCAGACCAGAAAAGTAGGCAAGTCGCGCTCCGGGAAGGCCCCGCCGCCCACGCGCGAGGCCCCGGGGCGCACGCAGGCCTCGAAGTGCCCCCCGGCGCGGCGGCGCACGGCCCGGGCCAGGGCCTGGGCCTTGGCCTTGAGCTCCTGGGGCGTGGCGCGGATCATGGCCAGGGTGGGTATTTCGCGGCGGGCGCGTTCGGGGTCCAGGTAGAGGCGCAGGGTGGCCTCCAGGGCGGCCAGGGTCATCTTGTCGATGCGCAGCGCCCGGCCAAGCTGGTTGCGGCGCAGCACGTCCAGATACCGCTTGCGGCCCACGATGATCCCGGCCTGGGGGCCGCCGAGCACCTTGTCGCCCGAGAAGGTGACCACGTCGGCACCGGCGGCCACCACCTGGGCCACGGTGGGCTCGCCGTGCAGGCCCGCCGATCCGAAGTCGTCCAGGGTGCCGCTGCCCAGGTCCTCGATGACGGGCAGGCCGTGGCGCGCGCCCAGGGCGGCCAGCTCCTCCAGGGAGACCTCCTTGGTGAAGCCGATGATGCGGAAATTGGAGGTGTGCACGCGCAGGAGCGCCGCGGTCTCCGGCGTGATGGCGGCTTCGTAGTCGCGCAGGTGGGTGCGGTTGGTGGCCCCCACCTCGCGCAGCACGGCTCCGGACTTGGCCATGACCTCCGGCACACGGAACGAGCCCCCGATCTCCACCAGCTGCCCGCGCGAAACCACCACCTCCCGGCCCTTGCAGAGGCTCTCCAGCACCAGGAGCACGGCGGCGGCGTTGTTGTTCACCACCATGGCCGACTCGGCTCCGGTGAGCCGCGTGAGCAGGCCTTCCACCAGGCTGTGGCGGCTGCCGCGCCCGCCGGTGGAGAGGTCGAACTCCAGGTTGGAGTAGTGGCGGCAGGCCAGGGCCACGGCCCCGGTGGCGGCGTCGGCCAGCACGGAACGCCCCAGGTTGGTGTGCACCACCACGCCCGTGGCGTTGAGCACCCGGCGGAAGCGCGGGCGCACGAAAGAGCGCGCGAAGCACTCGATGCGCCGGGAGAGCGTCTCCCAGGCGAGGGCGTCCTCGCGTTCGATCAGGCCCTGGCGGATTTCCTCGCGCGTGGCGTCCAGGAAGGCCTGGACGGCCTCGCGCACCAGGGCGCGGGGGGCGTCGAGGGGCTCGGGCAGGGCCTCCAGGTGCGCGAGCACCCGGTCCATGGAGGGCAGAAGACGGTAGAGTGCGCTCACGCTGGCTTCTTCCTTGCGTCGGGATGCCCGGAACTAGCCCACATCACGGCCGAAGGCAATGCGGAGCGGCCATCCACGCGGGTTGGCAGCGGAAGACCTCGGCCAGCAGGTAGAGCGAGCCGCACACGAGCACGGTCCCCTCCTGGCCGTGCAGCAGCTCCAGGGCCTGGGCGGCGTCGCGCACGGGGCGGGCGCGCGGTCCCAGGACGCGGGCCAGGGCTTCCGGGTCCGGGGCGCGTCCGCAGGCCTCGAAACCGGGCACGAGGATCGCCCCGGGCGTGAGCGCCCGGGCCAGGGGGAGCATGGTCTCCAGGTCCTTGTCGGCCAGGCAGGAGAAGACCATGGCGGAGGGGACCACGCCCGCGTAGGCCAGGGCGCGGGCCAGGCACTCCAGGCCCGGGGCGTTGTGCGCGCCGTCCAGGATGAGCGCGGGCAGGGGCGGCTCGGCCGGGACGCGCTGGAAGCGTCCGGGGATGAAGGCCTGGCGCGCGGCCTGCTCCAGTGCCTCGGGGTCGGCAACGGGGACCAGACCCGGCGCGGCCTCGGCCAGGAGTTGCCGGGCGGCCAGGGCGAGGAGCCAGTTGTCCTGCTGGTGGGGGCCGGGCATGGCCGGTCGCGAGGGCCAGCTCGCGCCGTGAAGGGCGGCGACATGGGCCGCGTGGTGGAACGGCGCGCCCGCGCGGGCGGCGGCCGAGGCGAGCACGGCCAGGGCCTCGGGGGGCTGGATGCCGCAGACCACGGGGACTCCCGGGCGCATGGCCCCGGCCTTGTCCGAGGCGATGGACTCCACGGAGGGGCCCAGCACGGCGGCGTGATCCATGCCAATGGGGGTGTAGACGCTCAGGTGCGCGGGGAGGGCGGTGGTGGCGTCGTGGGCGCCCCCCAGGCCCGCCTCGAAGACGGCGGCGCGGCACCCGGCCTCGCGGAAGAGCCAGGCGGCCATCACCGTGAGCAGTTCGAAGTAGGTGAGCCGGAAGGCGTCGCCCCTGTCGGCGGAGACCTCCAGCACGGCGTGGGCGGCGTCGATCCAGGCCTGGTCCGGCAGGGGGGCGGCGTCGACCAGGATGCGCTCGCGGGGCGAGAGGAAGTGGGGCGAGGTGTAGAGCCCCGTGCGTGCGCCCGAGGCCGTGAGGCTCGCGGCCAGGAAGGTGGAGGTGGAGCCCTTGCCGTTGGTGCCCAGCACCTTGGCGGCGGCGCAGGGCGGGTTGAGCAGTCCCAGCGCGTCCAGGGCGGCGCGTACGCGGTGCAGGCCCATGTCCATGTGGAAGAGGCCCAGTGCGTCCAGGTGGTCCTGGAAGCCCTGGAAGTCGCGGAAGCGTGGGGAGGTCAGGGGCGGGCTCCGTGCCGCGCGGCGGGCGGCGGTCTAGAATTCGAAGGTCTCTTCCTCGCGCATGAGGTGGTAGGAGAAGCCGTCCAGGGATTCGAGCAGTTCGGCCTGGATCTGCTCCGAGAAGGGGGACTTCATGTGGTAGATGTAGACCCTTGGCTTGTAGGGAAGCTTTTCCAACTCGCGGCGCAGGAGCCTCGGGGTGAGGTGCTTGGAGATGTTGGCCAGCTCTTCCAGGTGGTTGGGGAAGCTGGCCTCGGTGATGACGTTGCGCACGGGGCGGTGGAAGTTGGAGAGCCAGTGCCACCAGGCGTCGCAGGGTCCGGTGTCGCCGGTGTAGGCCAGGATTTCCTTCTCGCCCGGCCCCCAGAGCACGAAGCCGCTGGCGTGCTTGGCGTGGTTCACGGGGTGGTTGGCGATGGTGAGCCCGCCCACGCTCACGTGGGAGGCCGCGGGCATGGGCTGGTAGGTGAGCACCGGGGAGTTGGCCGGGATGACGGTGAAGTCCGGCCAGATGGTGTCGTTGAGCAGGTGCGTGGCGATGGCGTCGAGCACCTCGGGGAGCCCCCGGATGTTCACGGGCGGCCTTGTGTGGTGGCCGAAGAATTCGATGAGGTTGTCGGCCAGGAAGAGGATGTCCTTGATGTGGTCCAGATGGGCGTGGCTGACGAAGATGTCGGTGATGGCGGCCTGTTCGTCCAGGGACAGGCTGGAGGTGACGGAGCCCGCGTCCAGAAGGATGCGTCCGTCGACGAGAAAGGACGTGAGGTGGTGTCCTGGCAGGTCCGAGCCTGAGCAGCCGAGCACGCACAGCTTCATGATCCCTCCTGGTTGATCGCCTTGCTTCCTCTGGCCGTTAGGCGGGGCGTCTGTCAAGGGCGTCCGCGCCGAAGCGTCCGCGCTGGCCGTGCGGCTTGACCGCGGGCGTGCCATGGGATTAGAAAGTCGGGTCGCGCGCCAGTAGCTCAGGTGGATAGAGCAGCTGCCTTCTAAGCAGCCGGCCGGGGGTTCGAGTCCTCCCTGGCGCGCCAGTAAATTCAAGGGGTTAGGTCTGTGGGCCTGGCCCCTTTTTCTTGTTGGATAACCGGGCTGGATAACATTGTGGCCAACCATCCGAAAATACGAGGAAATTCTGGATAACATTTGGCAGACGCGCGGAGCAGGTCAGGGGCTACCTCTGTGCTCGCGACATCTCGCAATTTTTATGTTGTAAAACCCCGACAGGCGTGAGAATATAAAATAATTACAATTCCTAGGCAGCACGCCGACTTCGTGTGCAATCATCAATACATGAATCTGATTTGGAGATATATTCATGAGTAAGAGACGGGATCAGAAAATTCAAACTACAAGCAAAGAAAATGTCGTTCTCGCAGATTCGCATGATACTGCGTTGGTGGCCAAACCCAAGTCATCATTCCCGATAGTCGGCATCGGAGCCTCCGCCGGGGGGCTGGCAGCCTTCGAGGCGTTTTTTTCCGGCATGCCCGCAGACGCCGACCCCGGCATGGCCTTCGTCCTGGTGCAGCACCTGGCCCCGGACCACAACAGCATCCTCACGGACCTCGTCCGGCGTTACACACGCATGCAGGTCTTCGAGGTCGAGGACGGGATGGAGGTCAGGCCCAACTGCACCTACATCATCCCGCCCAATCACGACATGGCCTTCCTGAACGGAACGCTCCAGTTGCTGGCTCCCGCAGCCCCTCGCGGGCAGCGTCTGCCCATCGACTTCTTCTTCCGCTCCCTGGCCCAGGACCAGCACGAACGGGCCATCGGCGTGGTGCTCTCCGGCACGGGCAGCGACGGCACACAGGGGGTGCGCGCCATCAAGGGTGAGGGCGGAATGGTCATGGCCCAGAATCCGGAGTCCACGGAATACGACGGCATGCCGCGCAACGCCATCGCCACGGGCTTGGTGGATTTCGAACTGCCGCCAGCCGAGATGCCCGCCCAGATAATTTCCTATGTGGCCCATGCCTTCGGCAAGCCACCACGGCCCGGAGCCGCCCCGCTCCACAAGGCAGAGAGCGCGATCAAGAAGATCTTCGTTCTGTTGCGGGTCCAGACAGGCCACGACTTTTCCATGTACAAGCCAAGCACCATCCATCGCCGCATTGATCGGCGCATGGCTGTCCACCAGATTGAAACGCTGAACGATTACGTCAAATACCTCCAGCATAATCCACTTGAAGTGGAAGCGCTCTTCAAGGATCTGCTCATCGGAGTGACCAGTTTCTTCCGCGACCCGGAGGCCTTCAAGGCCCTTGAGGAGCACATCATCCCCAAGCTTTTCGCAGGCAAACAGACCGGGGCCAGCATCCGCATCTGGTCGACGGGATGCTCCACCGGGGAGGAAGCCTATTCCCTGGCCATCCTCCTGCAGGAGCGCCTGGAGATGCTGAAGCAGAGCTTCAACGTACAGATTTTCGCCACGGACATCGACAGCATGGCCATCGCCACGGCCCGCACCGGGCTGTATCCGGCCAGCATCGCCGCCGACATCTCGCCAGAGCGGCTTGGGCGCTTTTTCGTGGCCGAGTCCGACGGCAGAATGTACCGTATCCACAAAGGCATCCGGGACATGCTTGTGTTTTCCGAGCACGATCTGATCCGCGACCCGCCCTTCTCCAAGCTCGACCTCATCAGCTGCCGCAACCTCATGATCTACATGGGAGGGGAGCTGCAGAAGAGGCTCATCCCCATCTTCCATTACGCGCTGAACCCGGGTGGTTTCATCTTCCTGGGCACTTCGGAGACCGTGGGGGAATTCGGGGACTTGTTCTCCACGTTGGAGCGCAAGCTGAAGCTGTACCAGCGCAAGGACGACATCCACGGCGCTCGACGGACGGTTCCGGGCTACTATCTTCCGTTCCCGTCGTTGGAGGGCAAAGCCAATCAAGCTGTCGGCAAGACGCCCGCAGCAGGGAAGCTGCCGCTGCGCGAACTGACCGAACAGGCGCTCCTCACCCATGTCCCGCTGGTAGGCGTACTGGTGAACGCACAGGGAGCCATATTGTATCTTCACGGCCGCACAGGCATGTACCTGGAGCCTGCTCCAGGCGAAGCAGGCGTCAACAACATCCTGAAGATGGCCAGGGAAGGCTTGCGGCGCGACCTGACCACGGCCCTGCACAAAGCCTCGGTGACCAAGGCGGCCGTCCGCTGCGAGGGTCTGCGAATCAAAACCAACGGCCACTACACCTTGGCCAACCTCGTCGTCAGCCCGGTACCGACGCAGCTCGCCTCGGCCCCCGAGGACACCTTGTTCCTGGTCATCCTGGAGGAAATCCCAGGTGCGGACACCACAGGTGCGCCGGGAGCCATCCTGGAACCTGTCTGGGTTGAAGGCGGCACGGATGCGAACGTCGATGCGCGCATTACGGCACTCAAGCAGGAACTCCGGGCCAAGGAGGAGTATCTCCAGACCACCAATGAGGAGCTGGAGACATCCAACGAGGAGCTCAAGTCCTCCAACGAAGAGATGCAGTCCATCAACGAGGAGCTGCAATCATCCAACGAGGAGCTGGAGACATCCAAAGAAGAGCTGCAATCAGTCAACGAGGAGCTCGCAACGGTCAACGCGGAATTGCAGACAAAAGTTGCGGATCTGTCGCAGGCCAACAATGACATGAACAACCTGCTGGCAGGCACGGGCATCGCCACCGTCTTCGTGGATCATCAGTTGCGCATCCTCCGGTTCACCCCTGCGGCCACCCAGATCATAAACATGATCCTCTCGGACGTGGGGCGGCCCGTGCGCCACATCGTGTCCAACCTGATCGGCTACGACAGCCTGGCCGCAGACGCTCAGGCGGTTCTGGACACCCTGACCCCGAGAGCGATCGAAGTGGAGACGACGGAAGGCAAGTGGTACACCATGCGCATCCGTCCCTATCGCACTCTGGACAACGTGATCGAGGGGGCGGTGATCACTTTTTTCGACATCACTGAAACGAAACAGGCGCAGGAGATGCTGAAAATGGCCAACGAGCAGCTCCGGCTGGCCATCGTTGTCCGCGATGCCCAGGACGCCATCCTCATGATCGACTTGGACGGGCGCATCAAGGCCTGGAATGTTTCGGCGCAGAAGCTCTTCGGCTGGAGCGAGGCCGAGGCACTTTCCATGAACATCCGTGACATGCTCCCCCCCGAGTTGCGCGACCAGGAGTTGGACAATCTCCTGAAGGTAGTCAAGAACGAAGCCCAGGCTCCCTACGCCACCAAACGAAAGAACAAGGACGGACAGTTTATCGACGTATGGCTGACCGCTACGGCAATGCTCGACAATGCCGGGCGAATCTACGCCATTGCGACCACCGAGCGGGCCGGCCTTGTACGAGGTGACCCATGAACGCCTCACTGCGCCAACGAGCCGAAGAGCTTGCCCGGGCGGGCAAAGCCCCGAGGGGACCGAAGCTGTCTCCCGAAGAGATGCAGGAGAAGCTCCATGAGCTTCTCGTGCATCAGATAGAACTTGAAATGCAGAACGAAGCGTTGCGCCAGTCCCAGGAAGACCTGGAAGCCGTGCGCGCCCGCTATTTCGACCTCTACGACATGGCCCCCATCGGCTATGTCACGCTCAACGAACAGGGCCTGATCCTCGAAGCCAACACCACCGTCGCCTCCATGCTGGGGGTGCACCGCAGCCTGCTTGTCAACCAGCCGATCAGCCGGTTCATCTTCAAAGAAGACCAGGATCATTATTACAGGCACCGCAAGCATCTCGTCGCATCAGGCGAGCCGCACTCGTGCACCCAGCGCGGATGCGAACTGCGGCTGGTGAACCAGGAAGGGATTTCATTCTGGGCGCAGATCGAAACGAAATCCGCCCAGGAGGCAGACGGGGAATTCGTGCACCTTACCATGGTGAGCGACATCTCCGCGCGCAAACAGGCGGAGCAGGAGACGGTCAAGGCGCAGGAATACCTCGCCAACATCCTGAATTCCATGCCATCAGCCATGATCGGGATCGATCTCCAGTGCGTGGTGACGCACTGGAACAGGGCTGCGGAAGAAGCAACCGGCACACCCGCACGGTTGGCCCTTGGCCGCCCTCTGGAGGACGCGTTCCCCAGGCTGCTCCCCCAGATGGACACCATCAGGGCCGCATTGCGGGACAGGACCCCCCAGAACACGAAACGCGAGGTGTTCATCCGCAACGGCGTCAGGAGTTACCAGGACGTGATGATCTACCCCCTGGTCACTGAGGACATTGTGGGGGCGGTGGTCCGAGTGGACGACGTAACCCGGCGGGTTCAAATCGATGAGATGATGGTGCAGTCCGAGAAGATGATGTCCGTGGGCGGCCTCGCCGCAGGCATGGCCCATGAGATCAACAACCCCCTGAGCGGCATTCTCCAGAGCGCGCAGGTGGTTATCTCCCACCTCCAGCCGGATGTCCCGGCCAACAGGATCGCTGCCGAAGCGAGCGGATGCTCCATGGACAGCATCCAGGCCTACTTGAATAAACGACAGATTCCCGAGTTCATGGAGGCCATCAACCAGTCTGGCGCGAGAGCCGCCCAGATCGTCTCCAACATGCTGGAGTTCTGCCGCAAGGGCGACGTACCGCAGCAGGCTGCGGACATAAACGCCTTGCTGGACAAGGCCGTGGAGTTGTCACGCTTCGACTATGACCTGAAGAAAAAATACGACTTCAAAACCATCACCATCGTTCGCGAATACGCTCAGGACCTCCCGGAGGTGTACTGCACCTGCGCCGAGATAGAGCAAGTCGCCCTGAACCTGCTCAAGAACGCGGCTCAGGCCCTCGTGAATCAGGACGCGATCACGAGCAAGCCGACCATCACGCTGCGGACCGCCCTCGACGGCGGCCTCCTGCGCATCGAGGTAGAAGACAACGGCATCGGCATGACCGACGCCGTGCGCAAAAGGGCCTTCGAGCCCTTCTTCACCACCAAGGGTGTCGGGGAAGGCACCGGACTGGGGCTCGCGGTTTCGTATTTCATCATCGTCACCAAGCACGGCGGCAGCTTCGATGTGCAGTCGCAACCCGGAATTGGAACACGCTTCATCATGCGCATCCCGTTTTCGCCGGATCAGACGGATGCCTGGACGGCGGCGGCAGAAACGCATGCAGAATCATAATCACTCCCCGCCGGGCCTTCCCGGCAGATCTTGGCACTGCAAGCCTCCTTCATGGAACCAAGGCATCCCGCAGTAGACTTTTACAGTGCAACATGAATTGGCTGCACCAGGAGACGTACGATGACAGACAACCTGCGCAAGCGTGCGGAGATGCAGCTTAACACACGCAAAATTAAAACCGACGAGGCGATGACTCCAGAGGAAATGCTCCAGATGATGCACGAATTGCGCGTGCACCAGATCGAACTGGAGATGCAGAACGAGGAACTTCGGCGGACGCAGATGGAACTTGAAACCCTGCGCGCTAAATATTTCGATCTCTACGATCTGGCGCCCATCGGATACGTGACGCTAAGCGGCAAAGGGATGCTCCTTGAAACCAACGTCACCTTCGCGACCATGCTGGGCGTGCCGCGGGGAACGCTCGCCAACCAGCCCCTCAGCCGGTTCATCCACAAAGAGGACCAGGACATCTACTACAAGCACCACAAGCTGCTCGCCTCCACCGGCATGCCCCAGGGATGCGAACTGCGCATGATGAAGGCGGATGCGACGCACTTCTGGGCAAAGATAGATGCCGTCCCGGCCACCGAGGAAGGCAAAGCCACGGTGTACCGTACCGTCATAAGCGACATCTCCGCCCGCAAACATGCCGAACAGCTCCAGGCGGACATCGAGGGCATCATCCAGCACGACCTGCGCTCGCCCGCGTGCAACGCCGTGAACGTCGCCATGCTGTTGCTTGAGGGTGACGGGTTGAACGACCAGCAACGCCAGCTTCTGTTACTGCTGAACAACGCTGGCCTACAGATGCTGGACACACTGGACCGTTCGCTGGACATGCACAGGATCGAAACAGGACAGTACAAGGCCAATCCGAAGACCTTCAATTGCCTCCCTGTGATTCTTGAGATTATCCAGAACCTGCGCAACATGAAGCAGCACCGGAACACCTCCATGCAGGTGCTTCTGAACGGCGCTCCGCCTCCTGAGAATGTGCGATTCGCATGCTTCGGACAGGAGGAACTCTTACGCGCCTCCCTGTTCAACCTTATGAAAAATGCGGTGGAGGCTTCTCCCAAGGGGAGCATGGTGACCGTGAACCTGGCATCGGACAAGGACCGCCACATCGAGATACGCAATCAGGGCGTGGTTCCCGCGTCCATACGGGATCGGTTCTTCGACAAGTACAGCACGGCGGGCAAGCCCTACGGGACGGGGCTCGGCACCTACTCGGCGAAAATGATGATCGAGGCGCAGGGCGGCACGCTCACAATGCGCACTTCGGAGGAATCAGGCGAGACGGTCCTCACGATCCATCTCCCCTCGTGCGCGAGCTCCGCAGGCATCCAATAAGCTGTGTGACGGCACTGCCGCTCCGGAGAGCGCGCCGGGAAAGGATCCATGACCCGACAAGCACGGCGAGGCCCACTCGCCTCAAGACGACTCAATGGCTGCAAGGGATTTCAGATCCCCGCCCGGTTTAAGACAAGGACGCTGCATGGCCAGGATTCTTATCGTTGACGATGACGAGATTACCCGCATGGTGCTTTCAGACATCATTGGCGCGGAAGGACACACGGTGTACGCCGAGCCCTCCCTGGCCCGGGGAGTCAAGATAGCCGAATCAATCCCCATCGACCTCGTATTTCTGGACGTCTTCCTCCCCGACGGCAACGGCCTGGAGTATCTTGTACGGTTCACGCAACTGCCCTCAAACCCCTTGGTGATCATCATCACCAACGCGGGCAATCCCAACGGAGCGGAACTGGCCATTCGCAACGGAGCCTGGGACTACGTCGAGAAGCCGTTCTCACCAAAGGATCTTCAGCTCTCCATCCGCCAAGCCGTGGCGTTCCGCGAGAAAAAGGGCGACACCCTGCCCGTAAAGCGCAGCCGGATTGTGGGGTCGAGCCCCCAACTGCTGCAATGCATCCAGGAGATGTCCAGGGCGGCTCGAAGCAACGTGCGCGTGCTGTTCTACGGAGAAACGGGCGTCGGCAAGGACCTCTTCGTCAGGGCTTTGCACGAGAACTGTTCCGTATCGAACGGACCGTTCGTGATCGTGGACTGCGCGTCTCTCCAGCCCACCATCGCCGGAAGCGAACTCTTCGGGCACAAGAAGGGGTCGTTCACCAGCGCGGTGTCCGCAAACCAGGGACTTATCCAGCAGGCGCACGGCGGCACCCTCTTCCTGGATGAGATAAGCGAACTCGACCTCGAAACGCAGAAACTCCTGCTGCGCGTCCTGGAAACCCACAGGTATCGCCCCCTCGGCGAACACCACGAGGTGCACAGCGATTTCCGCTTCGTGTGCGCCAGCAACAGGGACCTTGAGGCCATGGTCGGGCCTGTACTTCGTTCCGGCGATGGCGCGGTCCAACTCCAGCACGGTAACCGCCGGATTTACCGGCCTCCCCCTGCGCAATTGCCAGGGCACATACTGTGCCGAACTGAAGAAGCTCGCATTGGGCCAGGAATTGAGGGTCCTGTTCAACGACACAGGCGGTGGCTGGTCCTATGTCGAGGTCGTGCAGACCGGAGAGAAGGGATGGGTGTGCAACGCCAACGTGTTTTAACCGTGTAGTTTTAGTCAACGACTACAGCGTCAGCAGTGCTTCTCACAACGCATCACCCGTGAGCCAAGGGGACTATATGACCAATACCAACACAATAAAAATGCGCATCATTCCTGCGCTGCTGGCCATTGCCTTGCTGATCTCGGCGATTCCTGCCGCTGCCGCAAAGCTTGTGCCGTCAGTCGACAACTTCATCCTCTTCCTGGACCACTCCAGCTCGATGAAGTTCTTCTACAAAGGCGTGCGCATCGTCGATCTTGGCGGACAGTCCAAGATTGTCCTGGCCAAGTCCGCCATGGTGGAGTTCAACAATCTCGTCCCGGACCTGGGCTACAAAAGCGGCGTGTACACCTTCGCCCCGTTCAGGAAGTACGCAGGCATGTCCCCGTATAGCCGGACAGCCGTGGCCAACGCCATTGACCCCATCAGCATCGATTACGAGACCTATGGCCGCGTCACCCCCATGGGCCCCGGCCTGCAGGAACTCGACAAGGTGCTCGGCAACCTGCCCGGCAGGACCGCAGTCGTCCTGTTCTCGGACGGCGACGAAAACCTGGGCATCGATGCCGTTGTCGAAGCCAAGCGCCTTCAGGCCAAATACGGCGACAGGCTGTGCTTTATGGTGGTCAGCTTCGCCGACAGCAAGCACGGTGAGAGCGTCCTGAAGCAAATCGCGGCCCTGTCCAGGTGCTCGTGCTTCGTGAATGGCGAAGAGTTCCTTCGCAACCAGGCCGCGCGCCTGACCTTCATGAAATGCGGCCTGTACCAGGAGCAGTCCGACATGGGCAGCGAGACAGTGGTCTTCCGCTCCATCTACTTCGACTTCGACAAGTACAACATCAAGCCGGAATTCATCCCGGTTCTCGACGAAGGCGTCGCCATGAGCATGTCCAAGTCCAACATGGGCGTCGTCCTGGAAGGACACACCGACTCCGTCGGCTCGGACAGCTACAACCAGGCCTTGTCCAACCGCCGCGCCAACTCGGTGAAGTCCTACTTCGTGAAGAAGGGCGTCGATGCGGGCCGCATCACGGCCATCGGATACGGTGAGGCACAGCCGCGCGCCGACAACGCCACAGCTGAAGGCCGCAAGCTGAACCGCCGTGTGGAGATCAAGTTCAAGCCCGTTCAATAACCCGCAACAACTCTGATTCCAGCCTGGCAGGGACCAACCATCCCTGCCTGGAGTTTTGGGGATATGAATCTCGAAACTTTCAAGCATGAACCGATGAGCCCGGTGCAATATGCCATTGTGACAATTTTCTTTGTTGCCAGGTACAACTTTCCACGAGACAGGCAGAGGATGTCATTTATTGAAGAACATTATGTTTTGCTCATTATTGCGAGGATACTGCCATAGTAATCAACGCGTTTGCACTCACGGCACGCATGCGTACCGCGCTACGGGGCGACCAGGATACTGAGCTGCTGCGCTCGGAATTGTTCAGTATAAAGCAACTGGAGCGCCACGCCGTCATGCTAGCCGTCCAGCATCGAATCGCCCAGAAGCCTGGGCCCGACAAGCTGCTGCCACGGCTGTCGGACAACGCCCACGTCCTGCTGGCGGCCTATGACGTTGTTACGGCGTCCACGACGCAGGGGCAACGACTCGTCCCTGCGGAAGCCTGGCTGCTGGACAACTTCTATCTCATTGAACAGCAGATCGTCATGGCCCGCCGCCATCTCCCACGCGGATACAGCAGGCAGCTGCCGCAGCTGGCCGAAGGCGCATCGTCTGGCTTCCCGCGCATCTACGCCCTGGCCCTGGAGCTTATTTCGCACATGGATGGCCGCGTCGATAGCGACAACGCCCACCAGTTCATCGCGGCCTATCAGACCGTGGAGCCGCTCAAGCTGGATGAACTCTGGGCGTTCCCCATCATGCTGCAACTTGCGTTGCTGGAAAATATCCGGCGAGTCGGCGTTCGCATTGCTCGCAGGCGTGAAGAGCGCGACGCGGCCATCCTCTGGGCGGACCGCATGCTCGCCACCGCCGAGTTGGAACCGAAACAGCTTATCCAGCAGCTGGCCAAGTTCGCCAATGCAGATGTCCCCCTGACCGCTCCGTTCGTGGAAGAGTTCTATGCCCGGCTTCAGGCCCAGGGCTCCGCCATGGCCTTCGTGCAGACCTGGGTCGAGCAGAAGCTGCGAGAACAGGGAGTCACGGCGACCCAGTTGTCGGAAGCCGCCGGACGGACGGCTGCGGCCAACCAGATCGCCATCGCCAACAGCATCGGCAGCCTGCGCTTCATCGGCGCGATGGACTGGCGCGATTACGTCGAGGCGCAAAGCGTGGTCGAGCGGATGCTGCGCGAGGATCCGGCAGGGATGCACGCCCTCCAGGATTTTTCCACCCGCGACCGGTACCGCCACGTGATTGAGGAAGTGGCCAAGGGCAGCACCAGGAGCGAACCGGAGGTGGCGCGCGAAACGATCGGTCTCGCCAAGGCCGCTGCCCAGGCGTTTGGAACCGGGGATCGAACCGCGCACGTCGGGTACTACCTGATCGACAAGGGCCACCACGTGCTGGAAAGCGCGGTCGGCTTCCGGCCCACCTTGAAATCGCGCCTTCGCGCGACGGGCCAACAGCTCCGGCTTGCCGTCTACCTCGGCTCCATCCTGGTGCTCATGGCTTTGGCTGCCTCCACCTTGTTCCTCTCCGTGTCCGTACTCGGCCCGGCTGACTGGAGATACTGGCTGCTGGCGGTGGCCAGCGTGTTCGGCGTCTCCACATTGGCCGTCTCCCTGGTGAACCTGCTAGTCACGCTCTTCCTGCCCCCGCGCGGATTGCCGCGCATGGACTTTTCAAAGGGCATCCCATCTGCGCACCGCACCATGGTGATAGTACCCACCCTGCTCAGCACGCCCCAGGAAATCGATGAGCTCCTCGAAGCCCTGGAGATCCGCTACCTCGGCAACCGCGACCGCAACCTGTTCTTCGCCTTGCTGTCGGATTACCGAGACGCCCCCGAGCGCACCCTCCCCGGGGATGAAGAGCTGCTGGCGCACGCCCGCGCGGCAGTGCAGGCGCTCAACGAGACCTACCGGGACGACCGCCCCTGCGTCTTTTACCTGTTCCACCGGCCACGGGTCTGGAATCCGTACGAACAGATCTGGATGGGCTTTGAGCGCAAGCGCGGCAAGCTGGAGCAGTTCAACTCCGTGCTGCGCGGCGGCGACGTCGCCGCATTTTCCGAGATCGTTGGAGACTTGGGCGTGCTTGGCTCGATCAAATACGTCATCACCCTGGACACCGACACGCAACTGCCGCGCGACACGGCGCGCACGCTCATCGGCAACATCGCCCATCCTCTCAACAGGCCGGTGTACGACGCCGCGAAGGGGCGCATCGTCGACGGGTACGCCATCCTGCAACCCCGCGCTTCCATCAGCCTGACCAGCGCTGGGCATTCGCTGTTCACAAAGTTGTTCGCGGGCGAGTCCGGCATCGACCCCTATTCGCGCGAAGTGTCCGACGTCTATCAGGACCTCTTCGGGGAAGGATCGTTCATCGGCAAGGGCATCTATGATGTGGACGCCTTCCGCCAGGCCGTTGATGGCCGCTTTCCCGAGAACCTCATCCTCAGCCACGACCTGCTGGAAAGCGGCTATGCCCGCTCCGCCCTGGTGACCGATGTGGACCTCATCGAGGAGCATCCCGCCAGTTACGCCATCGAGACGAGCCGACGCCACAGGTGGATTCGTGGCGACTGGCAGCTCACCGGATGGCTGCTCCCGAGCGTGCTGGGTCCGCCGGGGCCGGATGGAACAAAATCAAGACGGCAGCCCAATCCGCTCACCGCCTTGTCGGTCTGGAAAATTTTCGACAACATCCGGCGCAGCCTTGTGCCGCCGTCGCTGTTGGCCATGCTGGCGGGCGGCTGGCTGCTCGTGCCGGGATCGCCGTGGTTCTGGACCCTGCTGGTGGCGGGCGTGGTGTTCCTGCCTGACCTGTTGCGGGCCGGTATCGTACTCGTCCGCAAGCCGGACGACCGCAACTGGCTGGTGCACACGGCGCTCTCAGGAAGAGCGGCCGGTCGTCCCTTGACGCTCGCCCTGCTGACGCTCGCCTTCCTGCCGTACGACGCGCTCATCTGCGTGGACGCGATCCTGCGCTCGGGTCTGCGCATGCTGTTCACCCGGCGGGGTTTGCTGCTGTGGCACATGCCCAGCTATGCCCGGCGCAACGCGCGCCGGACCCTGGCTGCGTTCTGTGTTGAGATGTGGGCCGGACCGGTTCTGGCATCGGCGTTGGGCTTCGCGGTATGGACCATCCACCCTGCAGGCTTGATCTTCTGCGCGCCGGTGCTGCTGCTGTGGCTGCTCTCTCCCGCCGTGGGCTGGTGGATCAGCACCCCTCTCCTGCCGCCTGCGCAGGAACTGAACGAGGAACAGAGGACATTCCTGCGGGCGTCCGCCAGGAGAACGTGGCGTTTCTTCGCCGAGTTCGTGGGGCCGCAGGACAACTGGCTCCCGCCCGACAACTTCCAGGAGTATCCCTCTGCGGTCATCGCCTCGCGCACCTCGCCCACGAACATGGGCATGTCCCTGCTGTCTGCTCTGGCCGCCTACGATTTCGGCTATATCCCCGCCGGAGAATTGTTGCGGCTGGCGGGCAACACCATGTCCACCATGGAGCAGCTGGAGCGCTATCGCGGCCATTTCTACAACTGGTACGACACCCGCACGCTGACGCCGCTTCGTCCGCAGTATGTCTCCTCGGTGGACAGCGGCAACCTGGCGGGCAGCCTGCTTACGTTGCAAGCGGGTCTTGCCGGACTGAAAGACCACCCTGTGCTCTCCCCGCGCGCGTTCCACGGACTTCAGGATACCGTACAAGTGCTGTCCGAATACGCGCCTTCCTCACGCATCCCCGAGCTCGCGAAGAAGATCAGGCTGCTTCAGGACACCCTGCAAGCACTCACGCGCGACGGCCTGCCGCGAACGCTGGCCGCTGCCTACATCGCCCTGGCCGAAATTCGCCGCCATGGCGAGGGGCTTGCTTCATCGCTGCCACCCACCGCACTCGATGACGAACTGCACTACTGGGCGAACGCGTTCGTCCAACAGGCCCACACGATTGAGGACGACATCAGGACG
Organism: Fundidesulfovibrio magnetotacticus; assembly: GCF_013019105.1. NCBI lineage: Bacteria > Pseudomonadati > Thermodesulfobacteriota > Desulfovibrionia > Desulfovibrionales > Desulfovibrionaceae > Fundidesulfovibrio > Fundidesulfovibrio magnetotacticus. The sequence continues at coordinate 5,640 of NZ_BLTE01000005.1, read as the reverse complement.
CTGATTGCTGATCCGCAGACGGCGGGCGACATTCCAGGACTGGCGGAGCTGGCCCTGGGTGTGATCGACCCCACGCGGCCAGCCGGGCTTGCATCACAGCGTGCAGCCGCGCTGGAGCGCCTGGCGATCATCGACGACCTGATGGAGCGTTGCCGGGAACTGTCCGCCATGGATTTCGAATTTCTCTACGACACGTCGCGCGACCTGCTGACCATCGGCTACGACGTGGGCGAACGCCGCCGCGACCCCTCCTGCTACGACCTGCTCGCCTCGGAGGCGCGCCTGACCAGCTTCCTGCTCATCGCGCAGGGGCAGATCCCGCAGAAACACTGGTTCTCGCTGGGGAGACTTCTCACCAGCCATGGCCGCGACGTGAGCCTTATCTCCTGGAGCGGCTCCATGTTCGAGTACCTCATGCCGCAGCTCGTCATGCCCAGTTACGAGAACACCCTGCTGGAGCAGACCTGTAAGGCCGCCGTGTCCCGCCAGATCGAATATGGCCGCCAGCGCGGCGTGCCCTGGGGAATTTCCGAATCCTGCTACAACGCCACGGACGTGCTCCACGTCTATCAGTACCGGGCCTTCGGCGTCCCCGGGCTTGGCTTCAAGCGCGGCCTGGGTGACGATCTGGTGATCGCACCCTACGCCAGCGCACTGGCCCTCATGGTCCTGCCGAGAGAGGCCTGCCGCAACCTTCAAACGCTGGCGACCAGCGAATTCCAGGGCGCGTATGGCTTCTACGAGGCCGTGGACTACACGCCGTCGCGCGTGCTGCGCGGCAAGAGCCACGCAGTGGTGCGCGCGTTCATGGCGCACCATCAGGGCATGAGCCTCCTGGCCTTCGAGCATGTCCTGCTGGGCCAACCCATGCAACGACGCTTCATGGCCTCCCCCCAGGTGCGGGCCACGGATTTGCTGTTGCAGGAGCGCGTGCCCAAGAAGGGGGCGACGCTTCACCCGCACGCAGCGGAAGTGAGCGCCGCCGCGCGCCCGACCGCAACGGAAGCGGACGCGATCATGCGCGTTTTCACAGACCCCAACACGCCGATGCCCGAAGTGCACCTGCTGTCCAACGGCAGATACCACGTGATGACAACCAGCGCAGGCGGAGGCTACAGCCGCTGGCACGATCTGGCCGTCACCCGCTGGCGCGAGGACGCCACCTCAGATTGCTGGGGCGCTTTCATCTACCTTCGCGATATCGACACGGGCCGCTACTGGTCCACCGCGCATCAGCCGACGCTGCGCAAGGCCGATCACTACGAGGCGACCTTCGTGCAGGGGCGGGCCGAATACCGCAGGCGCGACCAGGCCATCGAAACGCACACCGAGATCAGCGTTTCGCCGGAAGATGATGTGGAAATCCGCCGCGTCACGCTCACGAACATGTCCTCGCGCACCCGCAGCATCGAGGTGACCAGCTACGCCGAGGTCGTGCTGGCTCCGCTCAATGCGGACCTGTCCCATCGCGCCTTCAGCAACCTGTTCGTACAGACCGAGATCCTGCCCGACCGCCAGGCGATCCTCTGCACCCGGCGTCCCCGCACGCCGGGAGAGCACCTGCCGCTCATGTTCCACCTGTTGGCGGCGCCCGGCGCGACCGCAGGGGAGCCGTCCTTCGAGACCGACCGCGCCAGGTTCATCGGGCGGGGCCGCAGCGCCGCCAATCCGGCGGCGCTGGATGACGGCTCACCGGTAATGCTCTCCAACACCGGCGGGTCCGTGCTTGATCCTATCGTGGCGATCCGGCGCATCATCACCCTGGCTCCCGACGAATCGGCCAGCGTGCAGATCATTTCCGGCGTGGCCGACACGCGCGACGCGGCCCTGACGGTGCTCGAAAAGTATGCCGACCGGCACTTCGTGGAGCGCGCGTTTGAAATGGCCTGGTTTCAGAGTCAGGAGGTGCTGCGTCACCTGGGCGCGACCGAGGCCGACGCGCAGATCTTTGGCCGCCTGGCGACTTCCGTCATATACGGCAGCGCCACACGCCGCGCCGCCCCGAGCGTCATCGCGCGAAACCAGCTCGGCCAAGCCGGGTTGTGGCGCTTCGCCATCTCCGGCGACCTGCCCATCGTCCTTCTGCGCATAAGCGACCTGAACCGCATCGGGCTGGTCAAGGAAGTGCTTCAAGCCCACGCCTATTGGCGAATGAAAGGCCTGAGTTCGGACCTGATCATCCTGAACGAGGATTTCACAAGTTACCGCGCTGTTCTGCAGGACCAGATCATGGGGTTCATCAATGCGGGACCGGAGGCGCAGGTTGTCGACAAACCGGGCGGGGTCTTCGTGCGCCGGGCGGAGGAGCTCTCGGAAGAGGACCGCGTCCTGTTCCAGACCGTGGCCCGCGTCGTGCTGACAGATTCCACGGAATCCCTGTCCGAACAGGTGGAACGCCGCGTCCTGGCAGATCGGGTGCCGAAGAGGCTTGATCCCACGCTCCGACGGCCCCTCGACCCCGTCCACCCGCTGCACGCGCGCGAGCGCATCTTCTGCAACGGCCTGGGCGGCTTCACGCCGGACGGACGCGAGTACGTCATCACCATGGAGCCCGGCCAGACGACGCCCGCTCCATGGGCCAACGTCATCGCCAGCCCGCACATCGGCACGGTGGTCAGCGAAAGCGGGAGCGCATACACCTGGGTGGAAAACGCCCACGAGTTCCGCCTGACCACCTGGCACAACGATCCGCTCTCCGACACGAGCGCTGAAGCGTTCTACATCCGCGACGAAACTACCGGCGCGTTCTGGTCGCCAAGCCCCCTGCCAGCCCGTGGCCGGTCCGGCTACGTGTGCAGGCACGGGTTCGGCTACAGCGTCTTCGAACATTACGAATCCGGCATCTCCTCTGAGATGCATACATACGTGGCCATGGACGCTCCGGTGAAGTTCGTGGTGGTCAAGGTGCGCAACCACTCCAAGCGTTCTCGCCGGTTGTCGCTGACCGGATACTGGGAACTGGTCCTCGGCGAATGGCGACACGCCAACATGATGCACGTGGTCACCGAAACAGACCCGCACAGCGGGGCCATGTTCGCCCGCAACGCCTATGGCCGTGAATGCGCCCACCGGGTCGTCTTCGCCCATGTCAGCGAGCTCTCGCGCTCCATGACCGGAAGCAGGACCGAATTCATAGGCCGCAACGGGTCGCTGAACAACCCGGCGGCCATGAACCGCAGGCGGCTGTCGGGAAAGACCGGCGCAAGCCTCGACCCCTGCGCCGCCATTCAGGCCCGCATCGAGTTGGCCGAAGGCCAGGAGCGCGAGATCGTGTTCATCTTCGGAGCGGCGCGCCACACGGACGAGGCCCAGCACTTCATCCAGCGCTTCTCCGGACCTGCCGGCGCGCGCCAGGCCCTGGAGGACGTCTGGAGCCACTGGAACCGTACGCTGGGGGCGGTGCACGTGGAGACGCCAGATGCGGCGCTGAACGTGATGGCCAACGGCTGGCTGGTCTACCAGACGCTCTCGTGCAGGCTCTGGGGACGCAGCGGCTACTACCAGTCCGGCGGGGCCTACGGCTTCCGGGACCAGTTGCAGGACACCATGGCGCTTGTCCACGCCACGCCGTGGCTCGCCCGGGAGCAGCTGATCCGATGCGCGGAGCGCCAGTTCCTCCAGGGAGACGTGCAGCACTGGTGGCACCCGCCAGGCGGCCAGGGCGTTCGGACGCATTTCTCCGACGACTATCTGTGGCTCGCCTACGTAACCTGCCGCTACGTGCTGGCCACCGGCGACACGGGGGTGCTCGACGAACAGGTGCACTTCCTGGAAGGCCGCGAGCTCGACCCCAAGGAAGAAGCCTACTTCGACCAACCGCAACGCTCGACAGAGGCGGCAAGCCTCTATGAACACTGCGTGCGGGCGCTTCGGCACGGATTGCGCTTCGGCGACCACCATCTGCCCCTGATGGGCTGCGGCGACTGGAACGACGGCATGAACCTCGTTGGTCACGAGGGCAAGGGCGAGAGTGTCTGGCTGGCCTGGTTCCTCTACGAGAATCTTCAACTGTTCACAGGACTGGCCCGCGACAGGGGCGACGAGATATTTGCCGAAACATTCAGCAGGCATGCATCCCTCCTGCGCACCAACATCGAGGCAAACGCCTGGGATGGAAACTGGTACCGCCGGGCCTACTTCGACGACGGCACGCCACTGGGCTCTGCTGAGAACGAAGAGTGCCAGATAGATTCGATCAGCCAGAGCTGGGCGGTCATTTCAGGTGGAGGCGATCCCCAGCGCGCCCGCCAAGCCATGGACGCAGTGGATGAACGACTGGTGCGGCACGACGCGAAACTCATTCAGTTGCTCGCGCCGCCCTTCGACAAATCCGACATCGAACCCGGCTACATCAAGGGTTACGTGCCTGGCGTGCGCGAGAACGGCGGCCAGTACACCCACGCCGCCATCTGGGCGACCACCGCCTTCGCCATGATGGGCGACAAGAAGCGGGCCTGGGAGCTGTTCGACATGCTGAGCCCCGTCAATCACGGCAGCACTGCGGAGGACATCGAGCGCTATAAGGTTGAGCCGTACGTCATGTGCGCGGATATTTACGGCGCTGCCCCGCACACCAGCCGGGGCGGCTGGACATGGTACACCGGGGCCTCGGGCTGGATGTACCGCCTGAGCGTGGAGACGCTGCTCGGGCTGCATCTGGAAGTGGACACCCTGCGCATAGCGCCGTGCATGCCGGACCATTGGGATTCGTACAAAATGCACTACCGTTTCCGTGAGACATTCTACCATATCACGGTACGGCGTGTGGGCGGAAAAGCGGCCCGCGTGATTCGCGTCACTGTTGACGGCGCAGTGACAGAGGATTCCGGGCCTGCACGCATGGAGCAGATGTCCGGTCGGATTCCCCTTGTCGACGACCATCAGGACCACCACGTCGAAGTGGAGATGGCCTGAAGTGAATGACGGCCGCAGCAACACTCCAGTGTGCCGCTGCGGCCATCATTTGGCAGGGAGCGGCCCGCGCGCGCACCCTGGTCTTGAGCGGGGCTTTCGGGGCCGTCCGCACAGCCACGCGAGCCAGTCCGCCTCAAAACAGTCTAATCTGGTACTGAAGTTCCTGCCGAGCCTAGAAGCGTCAGACTAGAACGTAACGGCCAGGCTCACAGATCCGAGCATTTGCGGCCCGGGCTGTTTCTCGAACTCCTGCGTCCTGTACACGTGTGTGTAGGTCAGCTTGGCCCGGCCCAGCACCAGCCCCACCCCCGCCATGAGATCGGCCACGAAAGGCTTTTTCGTCACGCTCGGGCTGCTCTGCCAGGTGTTGCCGTCCAGGAATATGTTCCTGGCCACCGCCTTGCCCTCGGCGCCAACGAAAACATGCACGCCGAAGTCGATGCCCTGTCGCAGGCGCGGATCGGACGGGCTTGCGGGCGCGCTCACGCCGCCGCCGGGCTGTATGAGCGAGGTCCCGAAATCCCAGGGCAGCCGGTACCCGAAGCGGACGTGTCCGACTTTTGTTTATTGAAGCCAAGATGGACACAAGCTGGTCGAATGGTCAGTTGCGCAGTAAGATTCAGAGGTTTAACAGCCCGTTGCAAAAGGTCGTTTTCGGCTATTACCCCTCACAGACGACTGCGATGGGCATGATTGCGCGGCATTGCTCCTCTGCAACCAAGACAA